>JAVEUP010000243.1:0-10452 GCA_034005525.1 Thermoguttaceae bacterium
GCAAACCCGGCGAAAACGCACGCTCTTGCGGGGAAGAGATTTTGGGGCGTGTCGTAAGTCCTTATGCGAAAAGGCGTTCCTGACAGCGCAACCGGCTCTTCGGGCCACCGGGCATCTGGACATTCCCGGCGAAACTGGTATCATGGAAGTGAAGTAACGGTGTTCCTGTCTGCACCGGAATGCGGGCAAACGGGTTTTTCGGAACTTGCATCATTGCGGTTTATGCATTGGCGCCGTGGGCGGCAGGTTTGCTTCGAGAGTCGCCCCCGCCACGAGGCATGGCCTCTTCTCTGTTCCGGCCCCGCCGTTTCGCACCCCTCGCGAACGGCGGGGTTTTTTACAGGCTCCAAGGAGGATTGTGACCGTGAACAACGTGTTCATCTCGGAGGACTTTCTGCTGCAAAACGACCGGGCGATCGCGCTGTACCACCAGTATGCGCGCGACCTGCCCATCATCGACTATCATTGCCATCTTCCGCCGGAACAGATTGCTGCCAACCGCCGGTTCGAGAACCTGTCGCAGATTTGGCTGCACGGCGACCACTACAAGTGGCGTGCGATGCGGGCAGCCGGAGTGCCGGAGCGATGCATCACCGGCGATGCGTCCGATTGGGAGAAGTTCGAGCGTTGGGCGTGGACGGTTCCGCAGACGCTCCGCAATCCCTTGTACCACTGGACTCACCTGGAGTTGAAACGCCCATTCGGAATCAGCGACCGGCTACTCTCGCCAGCGACCTCAAAGGGCATTTGGGAGGAGTGCAACACGAAGCTTGCCAACCCGGACTTCTCGTGCCGGGGCATCATGATGCAAATGAACGTCGAACTGGTCTGTACGACAGACGACCCGATCGACAGCCTGGAGCATCACGCGCTCGTTGCCGGCGACACGTCGTTTCCAATCAAGGTGCTACCCACGTTCCGGCCCGACAAGGGCATGGCCGTGGCCAACGCCGAGACGTTCAACGTCTGGGTCGACAAGCTGGCCGAGGTG
This sequence comes from Thermoguttaceae bacterium, assembly GCA_034005525.1. Lineage (GTDB taxonomy): Bacteria > Planctomycetota > Planctomycetia > Pirellulales > Thermoguttaceae > PWXP01. The sequence goes on from JAVEUP010000243.1 coordinate 992, forward strand.
AGCCACGTCGAAGTAAAGGACGATTACGATGCGTATTTGGCTGCCCTGAAACAGCGGCACGACTTCTTTCACTCGATGGGGTGCCGGCTTTCCGATCACGGCGTTGAGTCGATCGTGGCCGATGAGTATACGGCGTCGGAAGTGAGCACGGTGTTCCGCCGGGTGCGCCGCGGGAATGAACTGCACGACGACGAGATCCGCAAGTTTCACTCCGCCATGCTCTACGAATTCGCGGTGATGAACCACGAGAAGGATTGGACACAGCAGTTCCACCTCGGGGCGCTTCGCAACAACAACACGCGAATGTTCAAGAAGCTGGGGCCCGACGCAGGCTTCGACTCGATGGGCGATTTTGAGGTCGCCCGCCCGCTAAGCCGCTTTCTTGACCGGTTGGAGCAAGACGAGAAGCTCGCCAAGACCATCCTCTATAACCTCAACCCGCGGGATAATGAACTGCTGGCCACCATGCTGGGCAACTTCCAGGACGGCTCCATACCGGGAAAGATGCAGTTGGGCAGCGGCTGGTGGTTCCAGGATCAGAAGCAGGGCATGGAGGCGCAAATCAATGCGCTGTCCAACATGGGGCTCCTCAGCCGGTTTGTCGGCATGTTGACCGACAGCCGCTCGTTCCTCTCTTACACGCGGCACGAATACTTCCGCCGGATCCTATGCAACCTACTGGGCGCCGAGATGCACCAGGGGTTGATCCCCGACGACATGGAACTAGTCGGGCGCATGGTCTCTGACATCTGCTACCACAACGCGAAGAACTACTTCGCCTTCGGGCAGTAGGCAAGAAAGAGGCTCTTCCGTTTCCAGGCGCAGAACTGCTGGGCGCGTGGGTGAACCCGGATGCTGAGACATCCGGAACCACCCACCCTACGTCTTGCCACCACCGATTCGCACGCAGAAACGGAAGAGGCAAGAAAGAGAAGAGGCCGTCGTCGGCTCGGGGGGCAAGCCGGCGACGGCCCAGGGAGGGAGGTCGCTACGTGGAGGCGGAGTAGGTGAAAAGGCAACTCGAATAGGACTCTTTACGGCAGGATGCCCAGCCGTTCTTCTTCCTCCTCCTGGATGATGATTCGTGGGGTAACCATCATCATCAGGCTTTGGGTTTGGCTGCCAATGCCGACGTTCTTGAACAGGCGGTTGATGTAAGGCAGCTTATTGAGCATCGGGACACCGAACTCGTTCCGGCCTTCACTGAGCCGCTTAATACCGCCGAGCAGCACGGTTCCGCCGTCGGGAACGCTCACGGTGGTCGTCACGGTTACGAAGGAGAACGTGGGAAGCTGCACCGTGGTGCCACTGCGTGTCCGGTTCGATTGCGAAGTATCATTCGTCCGCCGCCAGTCTCTCGGGTCCTCCGGGTTGACCCAACCGGTACCGGAAGTATCGGTCGTGCTCGTTTCGGTGCCTTCGAACGTGAACGTGTTCACGTCGCCAATCTGGCTGAAGAACGGAACGACGGTCAGTCGCACGAATCGCCGGTCCTTCGACACGACGGCCTGCACCGTCATGAACGTCCCCTCGGACAGCACGACGATCACCGGCTGCTGGGCGGCGGCGAACTCGCCCACGACGGGGATAACGCTGATGACGAACGGGCTTTGCGAGGTATCGGAAACGTACGCCTGCTGGCCGTTAAACAGTGTGACCTTCGGTGCCTGGAGCACGTTGCTGCGACTATCACCCTGGGCGGCGCTGATGAAGAAGTACGCTTCGATCTCGCTGAGGATGGCAAACCCCATTTGGGCGCCGGCGTTCGCCGCGTCGTTGTACCCACTATAGGGCGGCGGGACCGCCAGCCCAAAGCTGTCCTGCGTGAACGGGATGTCGAGGTCGGCGGAAAACAGGCCGGGCGCCTGAAGGCCCACAACGGCGCTCTTTGCAGCAATGCCCGGCCTCGGGTCAAAGTCCTCGTCATCGTCATCGTCATCGTCATCGTCATCGTCGTCGGCGGGCGGAACATAGTTGACGTTGTTCTTGAGGTTGAAGTCGAAGTCGACGCCGATCCGCTCAAAGAAGCTCTCGTTGAGCGAAATGAAGCGGACTTCGATCGTGACCTGCAAGTCCTGGAGCCTGCGGAGCTGTTCGAGCAGGTCGACGATTTCCTCATGCACGTCCTGCGTCTGGCTGACGACGATGCTGAGGTTCGTCTCGAATGGGGCAATGGAGCCCGGGCCGCCCACTTCGTCCCAGGTTTGCGGCTTGACGGTCGAGGTGATCAGTTCGATCAGGCTGTCGAAGTCGGCTTGGGCACCGCCGCCGAGCCCGCCGGGGCCAAAGCCGCCGGCCATTGGGCTTCCCGCGCCGGCCATACCGCCGCCCTGCGAACCACCAAGTTGTGCAAGCACGGCGGGGTTGATGGCGCCGGCGTTCGCCCGGCCGTCGTTGCTGGCCATCACGGCCAGGGGGCCGGACTGACTGCCCCACGAACTGCCCATCCCGCCGTAGCCCAAATCGCCGTAGGCGTCGTGCAACGCGGATCGCATGCCCATCCTTCCGGGTACGAAGTTCGGGATCGGGATGACCAGATCGGCCACGTCGTAGGTGACCGTGAATACCTCGCCGTCTCGCATCTGTTCGCTGGTGACCTTCAGTACCTCGTCCTTGATGACGTAGCTGAGGTGCAACGGCTGGAGGATCAGGTTCAAAGCGCTACGAAGCGAGATTTCCTGGCTCAGCCGAATCGTAACCGGCGTATCGCTGGAGACGGCCTCCTCGGCCATACCTTGGGGATCAAGATGCAGGTTCACCTGCGCCAGGTTGGCCAGGTGCTCCAGTACGGTGCTTAGCGGCGAGTCCCTGAAGTTCAACATGACCGGGGTCCGCAGCTTCTGTTCGATTTCCAGTTCCCGTTCGCTGCGGTGCGGCCGGCGGTCCCCAGCGAATCGCTGCCGATTCGAGGTGAGCTGGCTCCAGTTTTCCGGAAAGACGAGCGGGTTTCGGTCGTCGAATGCGACGGCCGATTCCTCCACGGAATTGAGTTGCTGCCAGTAGCCCTCTTCACGGCGTGCCTGCAAGGCCATGTTGCTCGAATGGCGACGGACAAACTTCGCGAACTGGAGCATTTGCTTGACCACCGGGTTGTGGGGGTCCAGTTCGGCTGCCCGTTTGGCGAGGACTTCCGCTTCCGCATAGCGTTCCTCGTCGCAGAGCTTATTGAACTCGTCGACCATCAGCGCTACCTTTTCCTGGACTTCCAACCGAATGCGCTGGTCGCGGTCCATATCTTCGCGTGTGCGCTCGTTCTTCCGCTCCAGGTCGATAATCGGCTGATTCTCGTCAATATAGTGTCGGACCTCGGCCATTCGCCGGTCTACCCGGGCCATGAGGCGTTGCCGGGTGCCCACCTCGAGACCGGACTGCTCGACCTTCAGGCGGGCGGCCTGTAACAGGGCCAGCGCGCCCTCCGGGTCCTTTTCCTTCATGGCCTCTGCCGAGGTCTCCTGGTGCGCCAGGTCGGTAAGCACCTGGTGTGCCAGAATCCGTTGCTTCGCAGCGACGTCGTCGCCGGGAGCGGTAGCGCCGACCGGAGGTTGCTCGCCGATCCGTTGCTGGGAAAGAAGCTCCAGCCGCTCCTGCAACCGCTGAGCGGTGGCGGGATCAAGCTGATTCATGTAACGGCTCGCCTGGCGAAACATCTCGAGCGCCCGTGCCGGATCGTGCGCCCGGAGCGCAGCTTCTCCCTGCTGAATCAGGTCCTCTCCGGGACCTCCGCTCGGCATGGGAACCGGATCGAACTCCCGTGGGGCTCTGGTCGGCTCAGCGGCGTTTTGCGCCACGCTGGACTCCCGGGGCGGCATGGGAGGCGAAGTGCTGTAGTTGCCTGCCGGCACATTCTGGGTTGAATCCCGAGAGGGATCGAAAAATGCCCGGTCGGCTCGATGCCCTTCCGATTGCTCCCCGGCGGCAGAGACGACCAGATCGGCGCCTGTACGTACGACCCTGCCTGCCTGCTGCTTCGCCTGAAAGACGTCGAGCAGAACCAGTCCCGGCCGATCTTCATTCGGGGCAAATGCATGGTCCGGAACGCCCAGACGCTGTGCTTCGCGAGCAATATGCTCGGCACGGTCCAAGTCGCCCGCATTCAGAGCGGCACGCGCGTCCCGGGTCATCAAGGACACCTGTTCCTGGACGCCAGGGTTCCGGTTGGACATGGTGTCGGGATAGCCGGGGCCGGGGGGCTGGTGCGACGGGCTGGAGGGTCGGACTCCGCGGCGGTAATCCGCAATGCGCTTCTGCAAGTCCTCGGGCTTCATTTCGGTAGGCGCATAAGGCACCCGCTGTTCTGCCGCCCGGAAGGCCAGCCGCTCGGCCTCGTCCGACTCACCGTGTGCCAGAAGGGCCTCCGCTTGTTCCATCAGTACCCGCGCATACTGGCGGCGATAGGCTTCCGATCGCTTCTGTTCCGCAGACTGCTCGGAAATATGCTGTACCTTATCGATCAGCGCGCGCACTTTGGCCGGCGAGTCTTCATTTGGCTGATAGGCAACGCCAATCTGCCGTGCCTGGTCGGCAAAGTGCTGCGCCCGGCGCACGTCGCCGACGGCCAGGGCAAGCCGCGACTGAATGAGCAAATCGTCGCTTACCGCTCGAGAGTCGGGACCGGGCCGGCCGGGTTCCGCCTGCCGCAAACCGTCCAGGGCGCCCGGCAATCGGACCTGAGCGTCGTTGGGTGGTGCGAAGGCGAGCATCCCGTCGGCCGAGGTGGAGTCGATCCGCGAAGGCGGTTGCGGCAACGAACGGACAGGCGATGCGGGAGCATGCTCCGGCGGCGCCAAGTCGGCCATGTTCCGCTCATCGGCACGTGGTGCAATACTGCCGCCGCGGGCGCGAATTTCGGCGGCCAGCTTCGCGGGCGAATCCTCATCGGACGAGAAGGATACACCCAATTGGGCCGCCTGGTGATACCAGTGAGTGGCCGCAGGCAGGTTGTTCTGCGCTAATTCGGCGCGACCCCTTTGAACGTAGGAACGCGCCAGTCCCGCCGGGTCGGTCAGCTTGTCCGGCACGTCGCCCGGGTTCCGGGACGTGAACGGATCGGTTGGCGCCGGTTGCTCATTCTTTCCAAGAAGCGAGATCGGTGAGAATCGCTGGCTCGGCAGCGTCGGATTAGCCGCTGCATCGCGTTTCCGGTCCAGATCGCGCCGAACTCTGGCCGGCGTGTCGGCGAAGGGATTCAGCGGATTCGGTTTAGCGCCCAGGCTCTCAGCTTGCACAAGAAGCTTCTCGGCCGCGTCGAGGTCGTTTTCCGCCATCGCCTGCCGAGCCCGTTGCAGCAACTGGCTACAGTGCTCTGCGGCGTTCGCAGGCCCCGAGTTCGCGGGTCCCATTGCCATCGGCCCGTAGACCAGGGGCAGCGCCGCCGCACTGCTGCCTACCCACAAGGTCATTGCCAGTGCAATCCCACCAGTCACTATGCTTGTAGTGGTTTTCAACACGATCCCTCGACTCCTTATTCTTGGGTTCCGTGCATTTTCACGGACAGGATTTGGCTGCGGGACATCCATGTCGCCGCGCCCATTCCGGTTTTCTCTAAACGTTCCCGAGCAAAACACACTTCCGTGGACCGACTTGCGGTCGGGCTGGGTACGCTTGCCGAAGCAAGGTTTTCAGTTCGTGGACAAGGACTCTGCCAGAAGAGAGCGGGTTAAATATCGGCGATGGCGTCCGCCGTCAAGGCCACTTTGGCGTTTTTCGGCTGGAATGCCCAAAAAAGGGTTCAATAGGACTGGGCCAGGGGTGCTAAATACGTCAAAGAACCGCCGCAAGCCCCCCGGCAGCGGTGGCGAAGCGTCCTATCGGCAAGGGCTGGTTCATTGACGGCAAGTCCCGTTGGCTTAGAAATGAGTGTTCACAGACGTGCGGCAGGCCTCTCCGCCCACCATCCCGTCCGGTTCGAGTTGGCCCGGACGGCGGCCGGGAAGTTGGGCCGCGACGGCTCGGTGCGGCTCTTCATGACGAGGTAGGGTGGTGACAAGCAAGCCAAGCCCCTGGTGGGCCTGCGGTCGCTTGGCCGGGGCTACTTCCAGCGCACGGCGTGCAAACCGCCCGGGGCGTGGCTTGCGCAGGCCCACCAGGGACCTGCGCGACCTTGTCCCTACATGAATCCGGGCTAGCCGTATTTCCGCACCAGGGCCGCGCACTCGGCCGGCTGGTCGCTGTAGCGGTCGTAAATACCTACGATCACCCCGTCTGTCGGCTTGATCGACTCGAAGGTCTCTTTGAATGCCCGTTCGACCCATTCCGGACGGTCGGACAGCCGCCCGGCGGCGAGTATCTTGAATGCAAGGCACGGCCGCCGGGTCTGCCGTATGGCCTTGAACATGCGCGGGGGGTCCTCGGTCAGGTAGACCTCGCGGACGGGGATGGGCACGTGGCCGAGCAGTGCCCGCAGTTCCTCGGCGCTGCGGTGCCGCTCGTACACGCACGTCATGTAGAAATCGACGTCCCAACCCTTCGACTCAACGGCGTCGACCACGTCGGGCATGTGCGTGGAAACGCCTACCAACATTCCCGAGTCGCGTACGCGTTTCAGGTACTCGTTGAGCTTATCGAACTGGCCGCTCTTGAACAGGTTGTCGGTCACCTCGCCGTGATGGGCCACGCCGATGGTCCCCAGTTCGGCCAGCTGCCGAAGGTGGTCGTCGTCGGTGTCGCGTCCGAGGGAGATGAAGCGGAGATTGCCGCCTTCTTCGCGCACGCGTCGATAGACGTCTTCGTTGACCAGGTGCGACTGAAATGCATTGATCCCCACTTCGAGGCATCGCTTGAGCGTCTTGACGATCTGGTCCGGCGTGTAGTATTCGCGCATCTGGCGATTGACGAACACCGACAGGTGCGAACCGGCATTGAAGCAGTTGGCCCCGCAGATTAGCCGGGAGATTTGGTGCTTGCCCAATGCGATTTGTGGCAGCTTGGGCTCTTCGTCTGCCGCCGCGGCATCGGCCGGTGCCGGCTGGGCCGCCGTCGCCACGGTTGCCGCCGCGACGGCTGACTTGAGGAACTGGCGGCGCGACGGACTCCCCCCATGGTCCACCGGGCCCTCGCTCACCGATCCGTTGGTACTTGCTGACATCGAGTGACTCCCTGGGATAGGCATTGTAAAAATCAAGGTTCAACATCCGTGCGCCCAGCTTGATGCAAGGCCATCATTCTATGGCACCACGTGCCCGGCGGCGAGTGGCCAGCAGGAATAGCGCGCCGAACAGGGCCATTACGGCGGTCGCTGGCTCGGGCACCCCGAGGGCGAACCTTGCGAGTACCTCGCCGTGGTCGAGGGCCTTTGCATACAGGGCGAACCCGCTGATCTCGCCGTGGAACGGGGTCATGCTTGTTGTAATGCCGAGCGCTTGGTGACCGATGCGGATGGGAGCTGTTATGGGATCAACGTAGGTCGACGCATTCGAGTAGGCGGCGGTTCCCCACTCCTGGCCGTCCACGTAGAAGGTTGCCATGCCCCCGCCGAATTCGTTCGCGTCAATGCTCAAAACCAGGTGCTGATAACGGCGGTCGTCCTTGATCAGTCCCGGGTCGCTTTCCACCGTCCAATCTCGATTGGTTCCACTGCTCCTCTCGTAGAACCTCACCCACACGCTGCCGCCCTCCCTGATGGTCATTGCCCACCCATCGTAGTTCGTGTGCCGGGTATCGATGAGTGTGCCGCCGATTGTGTCGGCGTTGAGCCACATCTCGACGCTCATGTCCCGGTTGTTGCCGATGTCGGCCACACGAAGCGACTCATTACGGTTGAGAGTTAGCATCTGGCCGCCGTCGGCAGCCGAGGGGTCGAAGGTGAACCCGTACTGGCCACGGCTGGGATTTTTCTTCGTGGTTGTCGGACTTTGACCGAGGAACGCATCGTTTTGCCATGAGGAAACGTCGGGCATCCAATTCGGATCCACGCTCGGGTAGTTGCGGTACACGTCGAGGTCGACGCGCAAGGGGGGCTTATCCTGGATGGCCGCCACGTGGGCGTTGATCTCGTCGTGCGAAAGCCGGGATCCATAGATAGACACCTGATCTACAAGGCCGTGCAAGAAGTGATTCGTGTCGGTGGCATGTGCATAGCACCCTAGTCCCAACTTCGACAGTGTTCCACCGGCGTTTGCGCCGAGATTCACCAAGGTGTGCGTGGCCGCCGTGTCGCCGGCAGTCAGATTGGCTACGTAGCCGTTCACCAGGTTTGGCTTGAAGGCGAGCGCTACGTAGTACCACTGGCTATTGACCAACGGAACCGTGTCCGACGATAGAAGGGAGCCCGAAACCTGCGGGTTGCCGAAACCCACCGTTACGCTGCCACCACCGGAAGCGACGCTCCCGTAATATCGGCGGTTGTTCGAAACCTCAGACGCATCATTGGTTCCGGCGATGTAGGTGTTGCCATTCGTCGCCGGGGTTACGACGTTGAAGAGGTACTCGACAGTGCCGCTTGAGGGTAGGCTCAGCGGGCCTTCGGTTCGCAGTGCCGCGCCTGCACTCCGATCCCCCGGAGTCACTTGGAACGCCCGCAGCGCGTCGGTCGATACGTCGAATCCCAGCCCGATTCCGGCCGGCGTCTCGGTGCCTCGCATCGCGTCGATCAAATGGACGTCGCCGCTACGGGCATCCTTCAGGTCGCTGCTGCCGCCGCCGCCAACGTCGAACGTCCACTGGTAGAGGATGTCGACATGGCCGGAGGCCAACTGCGACAGGTCATACACGGTGGCATTTGCCCGGCTGGAAACCATCGCCAGAAGTGCAGCCGCCAGCAGCGCCCGCGTTATGAACTTGATGACTTGCGTACTCATGTCAAACTCCTCTCGGAAAAAGAAACGATTAGACCTTGCGAGTTTTCCGCCAACGGGCCAGCAGGAACACGGCGCCAAACAGGGCCATGATGCCGGTGGCCGGCTCGGGCACTCCAAGCTGGAACCGCTCGAGCACCTCGCCCTGGTCCAGGGCCTTGGCATACAGGGCAAAACCACTGATCTCGCCGTGGAACGGTTGGATTCCCGTACTACCGTCAGTCCTCTGATGCCCGATACGGAAGGGCACGTCGTCGGGCTCAACGTAGCCGGAAGCACCGGTGTAGCCAACTGGATCACCCCACTGCCGACCGTTGACAAAGAACGTGGCCGTGCCGCTGCCCGACCCGTCGGCATCCAGGCTCATCACAAGGTGTTGATAACGGCCCTCGGACGTCAGCAGGTCCGAGTCGCTTTTCAGTACCAGGGTAGAACCCGTTCCGTAGAAACTCGCCTGCACGGCGCCGTCGTCCCGGAGCGTCAACATCCAGCCCCCGCCCGCCGAGGTATTCGCGCGGCTGTCGACCAGCGCCATGGATCCTGACGCCCGGAGCGAATCGGGGCGCAGCCACATTCAGTAGTTCCAAATTTTGCTGAAAACGTCGGATGTGTCAGAAGGTATTGCGTGGCCAGAGGTTACGTCGAGGATGCGTTGCGTGATTCCCATTA
>JAVEUP010000423.1:0-2612 GCA_034005525.1 Thermoguttaceae bacterium
CCGGCCAAGAGACGGTCGAGCACGTCCTTCACATAGGCCCATACGTCCAAGTGGTTGCGTACCGCGCTGCTGACCACCGTGAAGAAATCAGCCGCACGCTCGCCAGCCGCCACGCTGCCGACGAACAACCAGTTCTTCCGCCCGATCGCCACCTGCTTCATCAACTGCTCCGTCTCGTTGTTGTCGATCGGCAAGCGGCCGTCGCCCAAGTAGACCTGCAGTTCACTCCAGTGGTTCCGCAGATAGCCCACCGCTTCGGTGAATTTGTCCTTCGGCAACAGCTTCGCACACTCCTGGCCGTCGACCAACTCGCGCAGGCGTTGCCACACCGGACGCGCCTCGGCCTGACGCAACGACTGCCGATCGGCCCACGACAGCGTCTTGCCGCGATCCTCGATGTCGTACAGCTCCTGGTACATTGCCAGGAAGCGGCTGGCCAACAAGGGATGGTTCGCCCGGGCGTCAAAGAGCTTTCGCCGCGCATGCGCGTTGCAGGCGGCGCGTACGATCCGCGCGTCGCTACGCACATGGATGCACTGATAGCCCGAATAGCAGTCCGCCAGGATCGTGCCCGTGAAGTTGCTCGCCACGAGGAACTCGTCGGGCCCGTCGCGATGCCGGCTGACGGTGAAGTCGAAGACGTTGATCGGTACGGTCAGGCTGCGATACGCCCACATCCGCCCCGAGACGCTTGGCTTGCCCTCCGCCCACGCTTCCGTGAACACCTCGTGGATCCGTTGCGACTTCGCGTCGCCCTCGATGGCCTTGGGGATCTCCGCGGGCAGCAGCAAGGTGGTCCGTGTGTCGTCGGTGCCCAGCCGTCCGCTGGCCAGCACTTCGTCTCGCAGATACCCGACGAAGGGCTTCACACAAGCCGCCGCGGCCACGAGGATGTTCAACAGCGTGCTCCGCGAAGGAGTCCAACCGCTGCCGGCGAACTGGTCCTGCTGCCGGTAGATCGGCAGGTGATAGCCGCTTTTGTTGGTGATGATCTCGGCGGCCACGCTCGTGTCGTAGCGGTTTCCTTCGACGAGCCCTTCCGGCCGCAGGGCCTCTTTTACGCCGCACTCGGCGTGGCCGTCGCAGGCGTACTTGGGAATCAACGTCACGCGAACCTTGAGCTTCGGCCGCTCGAAGACGAGCGTCTCCTGGCGGTCGTAGCCGATCGGTTTCCGGGGGCCATGCAGCGGGCAATGCGTGACTTCCTCGCCGGCTTCCAGCGTGACTTCCTCGCGGGGCAGATGGGCGGGAAGCGACTCGTTGCGGGGCTTGCGCGGCTTGTGCACGCGACGCTTGTGCGCGGCGATCGCAATCTCCGCTTCCTCCACCGCCTGGGCCAGGCCTTCGGCCGCGTCGGCCGCTTCCGGCGTGTTGCCGAAGTCGAGCTTGAGCTGATTGGGGTCTTCCCGATACCGCTCGCTGCGATTGCGATAAGCCTGTTGCAACAGCTCGTTGATCGTCAGCTTCTGTTCGGCGCTCTCCTGCTTGAGCTTCGTGATCGCCTCCTGCAACTCGACCACCGCTTGCGCCTGCGCCGTGATCGTATAGTCTTGCTGACGGATCGAGTGCCGCAACTCGACGATGAGCCTCTGGCAGGCGGCAAGATCATCAGGAACAGGCAGCGCGTCGTTCATGGCTCCAAGCATAGCAACTGGCGCAGAAAGTTGAAGAGCACTTGGAGCAAAAGTCCTTGAAAAATGCCGCAGGGGACGTACGCGATCGACGGCGATGCACACGACCCCTACGGTTCGCACAAGACGTCGTTTTCACCCGGCCCGCGCATAACGCTTGCGGCGCTTCACCGAGCCCATCGCCACGCCGCTGAGCAGCATGGCCAGTTGTGCGGCGTCGAGTTCCACGGCGGCCGCGTCGTCGGTGGCGCGGAGCATCTCGAACGTGCCCGACTCCAAACGCTTATAGAACAACGCCAGGCCGTCCTGATCCCACCACAGCGCCTTGAGGCGGTCCCCGCGGCGATTGACGAACAGAAACAGGCTGCCGTCCAACGGGTCGGCAGAGAGCACGCCCCGCACCAGGCCGCACAGCCCGTCGAAGCTCTTCCGCATGTCGGTGGGCCGAGCATGCAAGAAGATGCGGATGTTGGGGGCGAAGCTCAGCATGGCCGCACGCCTTGGAAGAGTTGTGCGTCGACTCGGGCCACCGCGTCGATGACCGTCCGCAGACCTTCCGGGTCCGACATGGGCACGACGAGCTGCGTGCCACCGGGCAGTTGGGCCGTCATGTTCGCCGCCGGCAGAAGCCGGACGGGCCGGAAGCCCTCCGGGGCCGGCGTTGTGCCCGCTCGCGCCGTTGCCGCTGCGCGGAGCCGTTTCCGCCACACGTAAAAAGACGGCGCTGAGACGCCTTCCTCCCGGCAAAAGGCGGAGATGGATTGACGGGACTTCTCAAACCGCAAGAATCGCTGCCGCCACTCCTGGGCTTTGCGATCGGTCATGGAACGAGCCATACTGGCCTCCAGGGTAAAAGAGAACGGATGCACCGATTCCGTTCAACCTACCCTGCCCGTCAAGGCTGGCCCTCATGGGCGCACACCAACCTACCCTGCCCGTCAAGGCTGGCCCTCATGGGCGCACACACCGATGAAGTAATCA
>JAVEUP010000244.1:0-10370 GCA_034005525.1 Thermoguttaceae bacterium
CAAATCCGGGCGCCATTGGATCGGACGGACAGACGAACATAGAGGGCACCATGTCTTTCAAGGACGGCGGGGTGTCCATGACCCATGCTCCGTCCCACGCTGCGTATTGGTCGTAGGCTGTCTGAAGTTCCAGAAACGGCCAACTCTGCTGGAACCAGGTGCAACGGCGATGATAGGTGGTGGTCCCTTCGTCGAGCGTGCCGTACGGAAACGCATTGTGTGCCGAGTGGTAGTTATGCAGTGCCAGGGCGATTTGCTTCAAGTGATTGCTGCACTGAATGCGCCGCGCCGCCTCCCTCGCCGCCTGCACCGCCGGCAGCAGCAGAGCAATCAAGATGCCGATGATGGCGATGACCACCAAGAGTTCCACGAGCGTGAAGGCGGATTTTGAATTTTGGATTTTGGATTGTCGATTATCGGTAGCCATGGTCTTTGTCTTCCGCCGCATGGCGGCGTTGTGCCCCGAAGGGACGTCGTTCGCCCAGCCCAGGGCAACGTCCTGGGGCTCCTCATCCTACCGCCGGCGCCGTCGCACCAGCATGCCGCTCACAAGGGCCGAAAGCAGCAACAGCCACGCTCCCGGCTCCGGAACGGCCATCAGCACCAAGCTGTTGCCCAGTGAAACCTTCCAGCCGCGGGTCCAGTCCGAGGAATTCTCCAACTGGAACAGCCCGGCGTCGAAGTTTTCCACCTCGCCGGTGAATATCGTGAACTCATCGTACCAGCCGACCGAATGATCATCAAGACCCCAGATGTTCAGCGTAATGGCGCCTTCGGTTGGCAGGATCAAGTTCGGCCCAACGGCCTGGTCGTAGTTGCCCAGAGTGTTGTTGACAAACTCCCAGTCCCAGATGGCGCCGTCCTCGAGGGCCAGGTTGTTGCCAAACGTAAGCATGCCGATGCTCGTTCCCGTGGCCAGTGTACCGCCGGCCTTGATGGTCGTCGCGCCGGCGATGGTGCCCGTACCGCCCAGGGTGGCACCGCTGTTGACCGTGACCAACCCCGTGCCGGTGCCGGAACCCGCGGTGTTGTTCACCAGCAACGTGCCGCCGTTTACGGTGGTCGTGCCGGTGTACGTGTTGGCGCCGCTGAGAATCTGCGTACCGGTACCGGCTTTGATTAGGGAGATGCCCGGTTCGATCGTACCGCTGAAGTCGCCATCGCCATTGGCGGTGCCGACGGTCAGCGTTTGGTTCTGGAGACTGTAAGTCTGGACGATTCCGTCGCCGAAGAGGCCATTGATGGCTTCGCCGTAGTAGACCAAGCGCAGTCTGCCGTTCCCCGCGCCGCCGGCGATGTAGACGTTGGAGGTGTCAGGGATGGCGCCGCCGTTGCGCGCGACCTGAATCACCCCTTCCAAGATGTACGTATCACCGCTGTACGTGTTGTTTCCGCTAAGGCTAAGGCGGCTTCCGGAGTTGTGACCTCCGGCGTTGACGCCGGTCTTGATCAGATCGCCGTCCCCGCTGATGACCCCGCTGATGTCGATGTAATCGGAGACGTGGATCGTGCCCGATCCACCCGCGGCCAACACGAAGTCGCGGTTCGTGGAGCGCACGCCGGCCGTGGAGAGGCTCAGGGTGCCGTTGTGGCCGTCGGATCCCAGGGTGATGGTCGTGCCGGCGCCCAGATTGCCGGCCGCACCTTTGTTGCCCAGGGCCGTGGCAACCAAAACGCCGTCGGCCACGGTAATGTTTCCGGCGAACGTGTTGGTGCCGCTAAGGACCATGGTGCCCTCGCCTGTCTTGACGACCTGGAGACCGGCGTAGCCGTCCAGATCGGATATGGGGCCGCTGACGGTCAAATCATGTCCCTGCGCTCCGTCGGCTACGTCGAAGGTAAGCTCCGTGGCAACTCCGCTCCGGTATACCATCACCAGCGGCGTACTGATCGCGGAGCCGGAGCCGGAGGCAAGCGTCGTGTAGGTCGGGTTGAAGTAGTAGCCGGCTCGAAGGCCGGAACTGCCGGAGATGGTGCCCGGGCCGACGTCCATGGCCACGCGATTGACGTAGTTGTAGTTGGCCGTCGGCGAATTGGCGACGATCGTCCCGCCATTGAGGTTGTAGATTGAGTTGCCTCGCGCGACCCAATCGCCATCCAGCCGCAGGGTGCCGCCGGCGTTCACCGTATAGACGACGTCGTCCACATTCTGGAAGTATCCTTCATTGAAGCCCCGGTCAACGGCCAGCCGAAGAGTTCCCCCATCCACCGTGACCCCGCCACCGGTGTTATTGCCGGCTGCCGTCGAGTTGAGCACCAGGGTGCCCGGACCGTCTTTGACGAACTCCATGCCCCAGTAGGCCCCCGTATGATAGAAGAGCTTGGCGGAGATCACCAGGTCGTCGTCGGCCGGTCCGTCGGCCACGTTGAAGGTCGTCTTGGTGGCCGAGGCCGTCTTGACAAAGCAGATCGCTCCCGAGATGGTCGACGAGGATTCGCTGGGGTTGACGGTAATCAAGCCGTTTGTGTAGTTGCCGGTGCGCCAGTTATAGTCGCTGCGACTGATAATGTGACCGCCGGTTAAGGTGATGTAACTCTGATAGTTGCCCCCGGTTACAAAGTCGATGGTCCCGCCGTTAGCCACGAGTTGGTGTTGCCGCCCGTCGCCCGTAACCCAGCTTTTCGCGAATTGGAGGGTTGCGCCTTCGTTGACCGTGACGGTATGCCCAGAGGAAGCGAACTGCCCCGTATTGCCCGAACCGAGTACCCCGGCCCGGTTCAGCACGAGCGTTCCTTGATCGACGGTGGTACCGCCGGTGTAGGCCAGCACGCCGTCGAGCGTAAGCGTGCCCTCGCCTGTCTTGGTCAGGGCGCCGCCGCTGGTGCCCGCTGACAAGTTACCGGACAGGCCCGCGTTGTGGCCGTTCGTGTCGACGGTGGCCCCGCCGCTGTTGACGGTCATGGGCAGTGGTGTGTTGAAGCTCTCCGCGGCCTGAAGGGTCCCGCCGCCGAAGCTAAACTGTGCCGTTCCATCGCCCTGGCCGATCGATTTCGCGATGAGCGTGCCGCCGTTGAGGTTGTAGGTGCCCGTACTGCCGGCGTCGACGCCCAGCACGACGCTGTCGGCCAGGCCGGCGTCGAACGTGCCCCCGGTCTGGTTGACCGTGCCTGCTGCCGATTGGCCGATATAAACGGAGCCAGCCGCGCCTTTGCGCCACGTTCCCGTGCCGCCGAGGTTCATTTCGCTCCCGCTGTCGATGGCGAAAGTGCCCGCCAGCGCGTAGGTGACCGTCCCGACCCCGACCCTCGCGGTATCGGGACCGGTAAGATCGGGCACGGCGCCGGTCGACCAACTGCTTGCCGTGTCCCACGTGCCCTCCGAGCCGTCCCAAAGGGGAACGCTGCTGCGTGAGTTGGCCATCAGCCAGCTCACCTCCCGCGCGGTCAGCGCCACGTTGTAGATCTGCGCATCGTCGATGCTGCCGATGTAGTTCGAGACGTATCCCCGGGCGAAATAGGCCGTCAAGTTATCGGCGACCACCGGGTAGAGGCCGTCCGGTGATGTGAAAATGGGCGTATAGGATGCCGTGGCCACACCGTTGACGTACGCCGTGATCCGGCCGGTGCCCGGGATCGGCTCCAAGTCCCTGGTGACCACGATGAAGTTCCACGCGTTCAGCGTGAGCGGCGAAACACCCCTCTGCTCGTAGCCGGTCTGGCCGAGCGCCGGGTTCGGATTGCCCGAGCCTCCGTTCCCGCCGTGGTTGCCGTAATAGTAGGTGAGGGAGCCGGTGGAACTTGCGGTTGCGTTTTGGGTGATCGTTCCGGAGCCGGCGTAGGCTTTCGCGTACGGGTTGCGGCGCACCGAGAAGTCGGTCGGGTAGAGCCACATGGCAATGGTCTGATCGCCGATGATTGCCAACTGGGCAGGGTTGCCCAGGTTGACGTAGTTCGAGCCGTCGAACCTGAGCGCATAGTCCCCCGCGTCTTCCGTGTGGCCCGCGACCCACTCCGGGTTGCCAGAGAGAGTGCCGTGGAGATTGTTGCCCGAGAAGTCGGTGAGTTGCGTGCCGGTGTTGTCGTCAAAAGACCAGTAGCCGACCAACTGCGCGCGAGCCACAGAACAGAAAACGGCCGACGCAGTGAACACTGCCAAATAAGCCACAACCCGGTGCATGATATCATTCCTTCTACTGGAAGGTTGACTGCCGCAATGGGCGCAAATCTGAAATATCGAATCTCCGATCACCTTCGGCGCACCAACAAGCCGCCTATGAAAGCCGAGAGCAGCAACAGCCAGGTTCCCGGCTCCGGAACGGCCATCAACACCAGGCTGTTGCCCACAGATACCCGCCAGCCCCGGGTCCAGTCCGAGTGATTCTCCAACTGGAAGAGCCCGGCATTGAAGTTCTCCACCTCACCGGTGAATATCGTGAACTCGTCGTACCAGCCGACCGTATGGTCTTCAAGGC
Organism: Thermoguttaceae bacterium; assembly: GCA_034005525.1. Taxonomy (GTDB): domain Bacteria; phylum Planctomycetota; class Planctomycetia; order Pirellulales; family Thermoguttaceae; genus PWXP01. The sequence continues at coordinate 4,413 of JAVEUP010000244.1, forward strand.
CCCAGATGTTCAGCGTAATAGTGCCTTCGGTCGGCAGGATCAGGTTCGGCCCGACCGCCTGATCGTAGTTGCCCGGAGTGTTGTTGACAAACTCCCAGTCCCAGACGGCGCCGTCCTCGAGGGTCAGGCTGTTTCCGAACGTGAGCGTGCCGATGCTGGTTCCCGTGGCCAGCGTACCGCCGGTCTTGACGGTCGTCGCGCCGGCGATCGTGCCCGCACCGCCCAGGGTCCCGCCGCTGTTGACCGTGACCGGCCCCGTGCCGGTGCCGGAACCCGCGGTGTTGTTGACCAGCAGCTTTCCGGCGTCGAGGGAGACGCCGCCCACAAAGGTATTTGCGCCGCTTAGGACCATGGTTCCAGGGCCATCTTTCACGAGGACCATGCCGCCGTAATTGCCGGTATGGTCGAAAATCGTCGATGAGACAATCAGATCGTGTTCCGCAGGGCCGTCGGCCACATCGAACACCGTTCTCTGTCCGAGGCTGCCGGACTTGACGAAACAAAGCAGCCCGGAGATAGTCGAGGCAACACTGCTCGGGTTGACGGTAATCAGTGCGTTTCCATAGAGCCCCGTTCGCCAAGGATTGTCGGCGGCAACCGTGGTAATCGCGCCGCCGGTGAGTTCGATGCTGCCTTGGTAAGTGGACGAACGGAAGTCGATTGTTCCGCCGTCGACAATGATGTGATGTTGCAGGCCGTCGCCCAACGTCCACGCCTGTCCTGTTTGCAGGGTGGCGCCGCTATTGACGGTAATGATATGTCCCGGCGCGCCGAACTGGCCCGTGTTGCCCGCGGCGAGCGCTCCGGCCAGGTTGAGAATGAGCGTGCCCGCGTCAACGACCGCTTCGCCGGTGTAGTCCAGCTTGCTGTCGAGCCGGAGCGTGCCGGGACCGGTCTTCACGACGCGGTTCGGCCCGCGGCCGGGATAGTCGTAGATCCTGCCCGACATGATCAAGTCGTTCGTTGCCGCGCCGTCGGCCACGTCGAGCGTGAGTGTCCGGGGATTCCCTCCGGAGTTCACCAGCAGCAACGGCGTGCTGATCGTCGTTCCGGCATTCCCGGCCACCGTGAACAGGGCGTTGGAGTCATTGCCCAGCCGGATGCCGTGGCCGGTGACCGTCGCGCCGATCAGGTGCAGCGTGTTGAGGTAATTTTCGCTGTCGTCCCTGGTTCCGAGCGTGTGCGTGAAGCGGAGCGTGCCACGGTCGACGGTGATTACGTTCGATTGCCGGAGGTTCCATTTATTGGCGATTTCGAGGGTGGCGCCGCTTTCGACCCGTATCGGGGTGTTTGCATGAAAGACCCCCGTGTCAAACGACAAGTCTTCCCGGTTCAGCCGCAGCGTCCCTTCGGCCACCGTAACGCCCGTACCGCCGATGTTCATGGCCGCACCGCCGGTGCCGCCGAGGGTGAGCGTGCCGCCGCCGAACTTGGCAATGCCCTGGCTGCCGGCGAGTTGCCCATCGATTCGGGCGGCTTCTGCGACGAAGATTCGCGGTGTCCCGGAAGCAGCCGCGAGTGTCAGCGTGCTGCCAGCTTGCACCTCGGTGGTGTGGTAGGCGCCGCTGTTTTCGTAGATCAGCGATGCGACGGCGTAACTCGCATCGACCGAATTCGTTATGGCGCCTGGGGTGAGAGAGGCGGCCGTATTGTCAAGCACGACGATTCGTGCCACCGGGTTACCAGGCTGCGTCCAGTTTGCCTGCGTGCTCCACAACAGGTTTCCGTCGTCGCCGACCCAGTGTATCACATCGGCGCCGGTGCTGGCCGCCAGGAAGTGCCGGTTGACGGCCGACGGCGCGAGTGCACGGCCGAACACGGCCACCTCGTCGATCAAACCATTAAACGGGAAGTCGGTGCCGACATTGCCGCCCATGCCGATGAAGAAACCATTGAAAGTATTCGGAGCGTAACTGATTCCAGTGGCCGAGGCGACCTGCCTTCCGTCGACAAAGAACGTCTTCGTTTGCGCGGCGGCGTCGTAGGTGCCGGCCAGGTGGACCCACTGGCCAACGACGACGTCGGGCCCGTCCATCGAATGCCATGACGTGGAACTGCCCGTTCCATTCCAGAACGACCACTTGTTCGCACTGCTGGCGTAGAAAATGAATCCCTGCGACCCGCCGTCTGCCGTAGCCCGGCTGGTGAGCACGGAACGGAAGCTGCCCTGCCCGCCATCCACCCGCGCCCATGCCTCGATGGTGAAACTCTCCGCAGGGTTGATGTTGGCATGATTGGGGATGGCGACCTGCGCCGACGCATGGGCGAACGATGCGGCGGTATCAACGTCGTTGCCGATTGGCGTGGCCATCTGCCGCAGTGCCACGTTGCTGTAGGTGCCGGTGTGAGCCGTTACGTTCAGGGCATTGTAGGCGCTCGTGCCGGCCTGCTCGCCGAGGCGCCAGTAGGCGACCGGCCCGTCGGCGGCAACCTGCACGGCATAGTTCGACTTCGCGTTGTAGTGGTTGGCGATGTTCTGATGGGCCAGGGCATCGCTGAGTACCGCCACGTTGTCCACCGCGCCGTTGAACCAATAGCTGCCGGCTCCTTCCGTCCCCCCGGCGCCAATGCGCAAAGGCGAGGCGGAATTGGGCTGGAGTGTTGTTCCGCTGGCAGTCGCCACCGGGTGGCCGTTCAAATAGAGAACTCGCACTCTTGAATCGTTGTCGTAGGTCGCCGCGAGGTGAACCCACTGGTTCAAGATGACGGCAGGCCCCGGCGTGACGGTCCATCCGGGTCCCCCCCAAAATTCCCAGTTGTTGTTGCTGGCAGCATAAAAGATGTACCCTTGCGCCGGGCTGTCGTGTCGCGAGGTCAGCGGCGAGCGATAGGACCCAGTCCCGCCCCGAACCTGCGCCCACGCCTGAATGGTGTAGCTTTGCGGGTTCAGTGCCATGGCGTGCGCCACGTCGATCTTGCCCGACGATCCGTTGAACAGAGCCGCCGTGCCCAACGTGGTCATCGCACTGGACACGCCCAGCGTGGTGCCGCCGGAGACTGTGCCGGTGTAGGTGCTGTTGATGTCGGCAACCGTGCCGGAACCAACCGGTTCGTTGAGTTCCCACAGCGCGACCAGCGATGCCTCGTCAGCCACGTCGCTAAAAGTGAACTGCGCGTGCGTCGTAGCGGCAAGCAGCGTCAACACCGTCGCCGGCCCGAGCGACCCAAGAATGGCCGCCGAGAAGTAGTGCCCGAGTTTCATGGCAATGTCCCCTTTGCCCTGTCTATGGGTCGGGTGTAACCAAGGCAGCGCGTCACCGACTGCGGAACACGAGCCTCGAGCCACCAGCCTTCATTGTAGCAAGCAATCCCCGGCCTGCACAGCGTTTTCGCGGATTGCACGGGGCGCGACCCAGCCATAGAGCCAATCGCCACCCCACCGTAGGCATGGCAGTCTTCCGCGGAAAAGAATCGCGGCGCGGTTCAAGTTATAAACCACCGATCACAAATATCAAATCTGAGATATCCGATCACCTTCGGCGCACCAGCAGGCCGCCCATCAGGGCCAGTAGCAGCAACAGCCAGGTTCCCGGCTCGGGCACCGCCGTCAACACCAGGCTGTTGCCCACGGATACTCGCCAGCCGCGCGTCCAGTCGGAGAAATTCTCCAGCTGGAAGAGCCCGGCACTGAAGTTCTCCATATCGCCGGTGAAGATGGTGAACTCGTCGTACCAGCCGACCGAATGGCCTTCGAGCCCCCAGATGTTCAGTGTAACGGTGCCTTCGGTTGGCAGAATGAGATTCGGCCCGTCGGCCTGATCGTAGTTGCCATCGATGTTGTTAATGAATTCCCAGTTCCAAATGGCGCCGTCCTCGAGGGTCAGGTTGTTGCCAAACGTAAGCGTGCCGATGCTCGTCCCTGTGGCCAGCGTGCCACCGGCCGTGATGGTCGTCGCGCCGGCGATCGTGCCCGTACCGCCCAGGGTTCCGCCACCGTTGACCGCAACCGGCCCGGTGCCGGTCCCGGAGCCCGAGGTGTTGTTCACAAGCAGGGTGCCGGCGTCGACATCGACCCCGCCGATGAAGATGCTCGCTCCGTTGAGGACCATGGTTCCGGGGCCGTCTTTGACCAGCTTCATGCCGTTGAGGGCGTCGGAATAGTCGCGAATGACCGATGAGACAATCAGATCGTATTCGGCTGCGCCATTGGCGACGTGGAACGTGGTCTTTCCCGGCGGCCCGGAACCCGGCGAGCCGGAAGTGGTCCGGACAAAGACGATCGAGCCGTCGATGGTGGAGGATACGTCGCTTTCGTTGACAGTGATCAGGGCGTCGCCGCCGTGATACCCGGTCCGCCAGGTAGTACCGTTGGTAGTAATGGCGGCCCCGGTGAGTGCAATGTTGCTCTGATAATTCGTGGCTTGGAAGTGGATCGTCCCACCGTTGGCGATCAAATAGTGCTGCCCGCCGTCGCCCAGTGCCCAACTCTGCCCCGTCCGCAAGGTCGCGCCGCTATTGACGGTAATGGTATGGCCCGCAGATCCGAACTGACCCGTGTTGCCGGCAATAACTGCACCACTCATGTTGAGCACGAGCACTCCGCCATCGACGACGGTATTGCCCGTGTGATTCAGTGGACCGCTGAGCGTCAGGATGCCGGAGCCGGTCTTGACGAGGCCGCCGGCGCCCGAGATGGCGCCGGCGTAGGTGGTCGAGGTTCCGGCGAAGCCGACGGTCAGCGTCTTGTCGCCAAGGGCGACCTCGCCTCCCGTCGTTCCGCCGCCGGCCAGCGAGCCGATCGACACGTCGAACCCGCCCAAAGACAGCGTAGCACCCGCGGCGTTGGCGAACGTGACGGCGTTCGCCTGGGCGCCCAGCGCGTTCTGGTGGCCGACCAACAGCAGTCCGCCGTCGATGGCGACGGTGCCGGTAAAGTTGTTGTCGCCGCTGAGAAGGAGCGTGCCGTCGCCGGCCTTCGCAATCCGGTTCGGCCCGCGCGCCGTATAGTCGGAAATCCGGCCGGAGAGGATCAGGTCGTGCTCCGCCACCCCGTCGGCCACGTCGAGCGTGAGTGTCCGAGGACTTCCGCCGGAGTTTACCATTACCAGCGGCGTGCTGATCGTGGTGCCGGCATCGCCCGTGATGGTGAACAGGGCGTGGGAGTCATTTCCGATGCGGATGCCGTTGCCAACGACCATCGCGTTGTGAAGAATCATGTTGTTGAGGTAATTCGCGCTGTCCCCGGCGCTGCCTGCGGTGAACCGCAGCGTGCCGCCGTCGACGGTCACGACGTTCGAGTGACGGAGGTTCCACGTACCGCCGACCTCGAGAGTGGCGCCGCTTTCCACCTTCAACGGCGTTCCTGCAGTGAACACGCCGGTGTTGAAATCCAGCCCGCTCCGCGCAAGTCGCAGCGTCCCTTCGGCCACGGTGACACCGGTGCCGCCGATGGCCATGGCCGGAACCGCTCCGGTGCCGCCCAGGGTGAGCGTGCTGTCGCCGGTCTTGATCATGCCCTGGCTGCCGCCGAGTTGCCCGTCGATCCGCGCGCTGCCGGCCACGAAGATTCGCGGGGTTTCCGAGTCGGCCGCAAGCGTGAGCGTGTTGCCGGCGCCGATCACGGTGGTGTGATGATTGGCGGTGTTTTCGTAGAGGATCGACGCGACTGTGTAGCTGGCATTGACGGTGTTGGTAACCGCGCCGGCCGTTTGCGAAGCGCCTGCGTTGCCGAAGACGACGATCTTCTCGGCGGGACTTCCGGACGAGTGCCAGTTACTTCCCGTACCCCAATCGAGGTCCGCGCCGCCGACCCAGTGGATCACCTCGGCGCCGGTGCTGGCCACCAGGAAGTGCCGATTCACGGCCGCCGGCGCCAAAGCGCGGCCGTAGACCGCCACCTCGTCAACGAGGCCGTGGAACGGGAACTCGGTGCCCGTGTCGCCGCCCATGCCGATGAAGAAGGCGTTGGTGGTGTTCGGCACGTAGGATACTCCGCTCTCCGAGGCGACCTTCAGACCG
>JAVEUP010000424.1:0-2596 GCA_034005525.1 Thermoguttaceae bacterium
GGCCACCAGCGCCCCCGCCGCGCTTTCGCCGCCCGATTCCAGGACGCGGATCAGGTGATGCACCATCTCCCAGACGGTCAGCCGCCGGTCGGTGCGCGGGTCCCAGTCGGCCGGCAACTCGTCGGGCTTCAGGAGCCTGACCTTACCGCGTCCGGCCTGCACAACGCCCGCCTGGACCAGCCCGTCCACGGAGGTGACCTTCGCGCGGGCCAGCACGTCGGCCACGCCGAACTCACCTTCCGCGAATCCTTGCTGCTCGAACCACGCCAGTGCCCAGCGCGTATCGGCGTCGAAGTCGCCCTCCTGCTCGGCCAGCGCCAGGTCGAGGGTCTGGTTGATCAGCGCCAGCGCTTCGCGCACGCTAAGCGGTTTACCCTCGGCGTCGAGCACCTTGGCGTAGCGGGTGTACACGGCCATGCCCGGGCCGATAGCCGCCTGCGCGAGGTCCACGGGGGCAATGTTGCCGCGTTGCAGTTGGGCCAGTGCTGCGGGCAACTCGGCCTTCAGTGCGTTGACAAACTCGCGGCGCGTGGCGGTGGGGGCCTCGGCGGGGCGCTTACGGCAGACGAGGACGATGCTGGAGGCGAGGGCATTTGACAATTGTCCACGCAAGCGGCTGTTGTTTTCCGTTCGCATTGGCCAAGTGCCTGTGGTAGCGAACCCGGCGCGAAGCACTGCATCGAGGAAGGTTTCCCAACCAGTGCTGGCCGTGCCTTCAGCAACATCGCTTTCGGCCTGTTTGAATGCATAGTAGATCGTGACCGGGAAGCCCGGGTGTGCCTGCTCCGCCAGTCGGCGCATCGCTCGGGTCATGCCTGCAAGGAAAAACGCTTCGGCGCCGGCCTTTCCATTGTGACGGTAGGCAAACGCGACGAGTTCCTCCGCCTTCGGGATCGCGAGTGTGGCAAATAGGTCAGTGAAGACTTCTTTCAGAGAGCGCCGCATCCAGACGTAGAAGAAGTCAGCAAGATCCGCATACGGAACATTGTCGTAATAAGGTGGGTCAGTCGAGATGAGCTTTCCATGAGATAGGGTTTGTGTTGCGGCGTCGGCCTGCTGTGCAGTCCCTGTGCGTTCAATCTTGACAGACTCAAATGCCTTCGAGAAGGCGTTAACTATTCCGCTCACGAACACTGTCCAAGCTCCGGAGCTGCCCCCAAGTGGGTTGCCTTCCGCAAAATCCCAGATTATCGGGATAGCTTGCCGACCAAAGAGTTGCCGTGGGCACTGCGCAATTGGCTCCCACCTGCACGCCGTGTTTCCGAGGTCCGCTTGCTTACTCAACGCGAACGCCAGGTACACCGCCACCGCGTGCGCGTACGCGGTGGTGTGAGCACAATCGTGGCCTACAGGGTTGCGGTCGTCGGGTAGGCCAGCGACAACACCGTCGCGCCGAATGCGTGCGATCGCTTCACCCACCAATTCCGAGAGTGTCGTCAGCGCCACAAGCTGCCGGTCCGTGAATAGCTGGTCGAACCGGTCCATGCCGTAGGGCTTTACGCCGAGATACTGTGTACTACCGGATATGGTCAGTTCTGGCTTCCACTCTGGCCTCGCCTTCCGCGCCGCTGCCTCGTGATCCGGTGTCGGGGCCAGATAGACCCGCCCGCGGTCGCCCGCCGCGACGATCGCCATCATGCGAGCGCCCATTCGTCCGGCCTTGCCCTCGGCCTTGATGTAGGCGCCCGCCATCGGCGTGCCGGACATCAGACACTCGAAGTTCGCCCCGCGCGAGAGTTTCGTGCCGGCTTTCGCCGCAGCGGCGTCCTTCGGCTTGCCCACCTTCACCGTGAACCGGTAGCCGCCGTTCTCGATCACCGGCTCGACGTACGCTTCCTTGCCCGCCTTGGTCGAGAGCATGAAGGTCGAGGCGAGCGGCACGTCCACCTGCGCGAAGGCCGGGTTCGGGCTCTTGACCGTGCGGGCCCAAATCCATGCGATCACGGTGAGCTTCCGGCCGAGGTAGGGCTTCAGGTCGGGCCGGTCCTTGACCATTTGGGCCGTCACCTCGACCTTCGGGTACAGGTGTCCGATGCGCTTCTCGGCCTCGTCGCGCATCCACTGCCCGTAGTAACGCACATCCTCGGCCAGCCCCTGCGCGCCGCGCCACTCGCCGGCGAACAGCTTCTTGTCCGCACGCGCCTCCGGGTTCACTGGCGGCTTGCCGGCGAACTTGGGCGGGATTTCGATCATGGCCTTGTTGATCAGCACGGCCACGGGGTTCAGGTCGCTGGCATAGCTTTCCAGCCCCAGCCGCTGCGCCTCCAGCGGCAACGCGCCGCCGCCGGCAAACGGGTCGTGGAAAGCAGGCAGCTTCTGGCGGTCGAACAACTCCTTCGCCCGCGGATGGTCGGCGTTCTCGGCACAGGCCCGTCGCCAGCTTTGCCATATCTCGTCGCGAGCCGCCTGCAAGACCGTCTCGTTGGTCGTGTTTTCCCACAGCACCAGGTCCTCGATGATGGCGAAAAGCCGCTGGCGTTCCCGGTCGGCCAGAATATCGTCGAGCGTCGGCTCCGGGCCCGGCGCGGGTGCCGACGTGCCGGCCCGCGCGGCCTTCGCGGCAAACTCCGTCGCTTCGTTCCAAATCTTCAGCTTG
>JAVEUP010000425.1:0-2590 GCA_034005525.1 Thermoguttaceae bacterium
CAAGCTGAAGATTTGGAACGAAGCGACGGAGTTTGCCGCGAAGGCCGCGCGGGCCGGCACGTCGGCACCCGCGCCGGGCCCGGAGCCGACGCTCGACGACATCCTGGCCGACCGGGAACGGCAGCGGCTCTTCGCCATCATCGAGGACCTGGTGCTGTGGGAAAACACGACCAACGAGACGGTCTTGCAGGCGGCGCGGGACGAGATATGGCAAAGCTGGCGGCGGGCGTGCGCCGAGAACGCCGACCATCCGCGGGCGAAGGAGCTGTTCGACCGCCAGAAGCTGCCCGCCTTCCACGACCCATTCGCTGGGGGCGGCGCGTTGCCGCTGGAAGCGCAGCGGCTGGGGCTGGAAAGCTACGCCAGCGATCTGAACCCGGTGGCCGTGCTGATCAACAAGGCCATGATTGAAATCCCGCCGAAGTTCGCCGGCAAGCCGCCGGTGAACCCCGAAGCGCGTGAGGACAAGAAGCTGTTCGCCCGCGGTTGGCGCGGCGCGCAGGGGCTGGCCGAGGATGTTCGCTACTACGGGCAGTGGATGCGCGACGAGGCCGAGAAGCGTATCGGGCACCTCTACCCGAAGGTCGAGATCACGGCCGAAACGGTCCAGTGGCGGCCCGACTTGAAGCCGTACCTCGGCCGGAAGCTCACCGTCATTGCATGGATTTGGGCCCGCACGGTCAAGAGCCCGAACCCGGCCTTTGCGAACGTTGACGTACCGCTTGCCTCAACATTCATGCTCTCGACCAAGGCGGGCAAGGATGCCTACGTCGAACCGGTGATCGAGAACAGTGGCTACCGTTTCACGGTGAAGGTTGGGAAGCCGAAGGATGCGGCGGGGGCGAAAAGTGGGACCTCAGCTGGGAAGCGAGCAGCCTTCAAGTGTCTTATGTCGGGCACACCGCTTCCATACGACTACATCCGTGACGAAGGCAAGGCAGGGCGTATGGGTGCGCGGCTGATGGCCATCGTGGCGGAGGGCGACCGCGGCCGCGTTTTTTTCGCGCCGACACCAGAGCACGAGGCGGCGGCGCGGGATGCAAAACCGGATTGGAGTCCGGATATGCCGCTGCCCGACAACCCGCGCGACTTCAAGACACCCAACTACGGCCTGACCACCTACGGTGACCTCTTCACCCCCCGCCAGCTCGTGGCGCTGACGACCTTCTCAGACCTGGCGCAGGAAGTGCGCGAGCGGGTACAGCGAGACGGCATCGAAGCCGGCCTGCCGAACGACAACAAGACCCTCCGCGACGGCGGAACCGGGGCGGCGGCTTATGCGGAGGCGGTGGGGGTTTATCTAGCAGTGGCTGCGAGCAGACTGACAGACCGAAGTTCGACGATCTGCACGTGGGACTCGCATAAAAGCGCTGAGAAGATTCGAAACACATTTGGGCGACAAGCTCTCCCTATGACTTGGGACTATGCAGAAGCGAATTGCATGACTGAATCCTCAGGTGGATTCAATGTGCAAATCGCCTATATCGCAAAGTCGATCAGTGCAATGCCATTACACGGCACGGGTGAGGCCCGTCAGTCGGACGCTTCTGTCCAGACAGTCAGCGCGGACAAGGTTGTTTCCACCGACCCGCCGTATTACGACAACATCGGCTATGCGGACCTGTCGGACTTTTTCTACGTCTGGCTGCGCCGCTCGCTACGCTCCACATTCCCTGACCTGTTCGCCACACTCGCCGTCCCCAAGGCGGAGGAACTCGTAGCGACACCCTATCGCCACGGTAGCAAGGAAAGTGCCGAAATATTCTTCTTGGACGGTATGACGCAGGCGATGCACCGCCTGGCTGACCAGGCCCACCCAGCGTTTCCGGTTACCATCTACTACGCCTTCAAGCAGTCTGAGAAGAAGGGAGACGAGGGCACGGCCTCGACGGGCTGGGAAACGTTTCTGGACGCGGTGATTCGCGCCGGGTTCGGCATAAGCGGTACGTGGCCAATGCGTACTGAGCTCGCCAATCGCATGATTGGATCCGGCACGAATGTTCTGGCCTCCAGCATCATTATCGTTTGCCGCCCGCGGGGCACCGAAGCCCCCACCGCCACCCGCCGCGAGTTCATCACCGCGCTCAAAGTCGAGCTGCCCCGCGCGTTGATCCACCTCCAGCGCGGCAACATCGCGCCGGTGGACCTGGCGCAGGCGGCCATCGGCCCGGGCATGGCGGTCTACACGCGTTACGCCAAGGTGCTCGACGCCGAGGGCAAAACGCTCAGCGTGCGCGAGGCGCTTGCATTGATCAACCAGACTCTCGACGAGGCGCTGGCCGAGCGGGAGGGCGACTTCGATGCCGACAGCCGCTGGGCGCTGACCTGGTTCGAGCAGCAAGGATTCGCGGAAGGCGAGTTCGGCGTGGCCGACGTGCTGGCACGCGCGAAGGTCACCTCCGTGGACGGGCTGGTCCAGGCGGGCATTGTGCAGGCCGGACGCGGCAAGGTGAGGCTCCTGAAGCCGGACGAACTGCCGGCCGACTGGGATCCGCGCACCGACCGGCGGCTGACCGTCTGGGAGATGGTGCATCACCTGATCCGCGTCCTGGAATCGGGCGGCGAAAGCGCGGCGGGGGCGCTGGTGGCC
>JAVEUP010000426.1:0-2583 GCA_034005525.1 Thermoguttaceae bacterium
CCGCTTCGGGCGGGGAGAGGAACTGCACGGGCGGTAAACGTCAATCGCAGCCGCCGAAGAATCCGTCGTCGATCCAGATCGGTTTGTACCCGTGTTCCGTCACGTGACGCAACGCGGTATCCCACCGTTCGAGAATATCCGCTTTGTAATTGCGATAGAACGGCCACCAGTACTGTTCGTGGCCGGCGACATTGACCAGCAGGTTCTGCTTCGGGTTGTCAAGTTTACGATGATAGAGCCATTCGGTCTGCGTCGTCGGAAGCCATTCAACGGTCGTCGGCATGGCCCCGTTGTAGAAGATGATGCCGGAGTCGGGGTCCATCCAGCCCTGATGTTCCCGAAGGTAGGCCGTGATATGGTTTGGGAGCATGAAATCGCAGTATTTGTCCCCCGTTCCGGGATGCTTGCTCCCGCCGGTCGGAAGCATCTTGACCCCGCGATCGGCCAAGACCTGATAGGAATCGGCGCGAACCATGGCGAAGTGGATTTGCAGCCCCGCCGTATAGGCTTTGCCTGCGATTCGCTTCAGTTGCGTCGCGGTCAGATCGAAGTCGGCTGCGAGTTCTTCCGGTGTCGCGTTGCGGTACGGTTCAGGGGGAAACTCGTTTTCCGAATGGAAAGCCAGTCGGAGCCAATCGGCATTGTCCTCGAACTCCGGCTTGTACTTGTCCGGAAACATCGAAAGGGTAAAGTCGCGCTGCGGCGTCGAGTTGAAGCAGTTCAGGACGATCTTCGTTTGGTAGCGTTTGTGCAGTTCGCGGAGTTTCGCGAAATAGAAGCAGTCGAAAATGCTCTTGCACTGTTTTTGCAGAATATCCCGGAAGCAGAAGCTGTGGTCGTCGATATAGCAACGATAGCGTTTGTAAGCGTTCTTCGCCCACACTGCGCGACAGGTCAACTCGACCGGCTTGCCGTTCCTTGTGCCAGTCGCCTTGAGAACGGACAAACGGTCCTTCAGCAGTGCGGTGCCCATGAGCGCGCCGGAGATGTATTCCATCGGGATGACGGTACCTTCGGGATCAAAGACCTGAAGATTACCGACATCACCGGGCCGAACGACGACGTGAATCCGAAGCCGTTTGACTCCGTCGGCTCCCGTCTCCGTGCCGAGAATCGGATAGCCGGTTCCTTCCTGAAGCACACCGCCGTCGAATGGGTACTCGAAACGGAATACCGGTTTCTCCTTGAAGTAGAACTGGTCGTAATACCGCATGCGGGGATCGTCGCTGGGGGCGGAGGGCGAGGCGGGGGCCGCGGGCTTGTCCGCGGCCGCCAGGGGTGCAACGGAAACGGCTGCGGCGGTAAGAGCGGAACTCCGCAGAAAACGGCGTCGTGATGTACTCATGAAAATACTCCTTGATATGAGAGGTCGTCTACTTCAGCAGCCACAAGCCCGCCGCGGCTTCCTGTTGCGCGGCGTCGCCGGTGACCGCCTCGACTCGCCCGGCCACAGGCGGCATTGTACCACGCGGCACGGGACTGCAACATCCAGCGGACGCCGAACCGTGATGAGGCCTGCAGAAGGGGCGTTCTACCCGGGAATTCGCAATAACCCTGAAAGCCGAGGCCGGGAAACCCGTCGCATTCCACGGCTCATCTCCCACTCGGTACGGGCGGCTCGCCGGAGATAATGCGGTCGAGGCGCTGGGACAGCTCGGACCAGCCGAGGCCGGTCTCGTCGGTTAGCCAGCCGTTGTAGCCCACGTCGTCGAGGGCCTTGCGGACCGCAGGCCAGTTAACGCTACCTTGCCCGATCCCGGCCCAATTGCCGCCTTTGCCGTCGGCGTTGAGCTTGTAGTCCTTGACGTGAACCTTGGCCAGGCGCGGACCGAAGATGCGAATCCACACCTCGGGCGGATAAGCGATTTCGACTCGGTCGCCGCGCAGGATGCCTGCATACTTCACGTGGTTCCCCACGTCGAAGTACGCCTTGACCCACGGACTGTTGAACGAGGCGACGACCCAATTGTACAGTTCGGGCCGTACGCACCAGTTGTTCCACACGTTTTCCAGGGCGATGGCGACCTGCGTCTCCTCGGCCACGGGCAGGAGTTTCTTAATCGACTCGCGGACTCTATCCATCGAGCGGTTGTGGGCCTCGACGTAGCCTTGGAACTTCTCGTTGTCGCCGGCGACGAGTTGGGTGATGTGGCCGTTGGCCTCGTTGAACTTGATGTCGAACTCCCACGGTTCGGGCATGGGCTTGGCGCTGCAGCCGCCCACCGGGGCAAGCACGGCGTCGGCGCCGTAAGCCTGGGCGGCGCGTAGACCAGGCACCGAGCCGCCCCCCATCACCGAATGGATGCGCAAACCGAACCTCTCGGCCAACTCGCGGGCCCTCTTCGCCTGGTCGACGGCCACCGTGTAGGCCTCGAAGCCCTCGATGCCGGCGTCCTTGAGCTTCTTGAACGTCTCCTCGTTCATCCGGTCCGCGCGCAGGATGACGGCCTTGTGGAGGGTGGTCTTGTAGGCGGGCTCGGCGGCTCGCCCCGCGGTAGCAACCAAGCTCACGCCGGCGGCAGAAACAGCAAGAAAATCGCGGCGGTTCAGGTCAGTTCTCATCGCGTAGTCTCCCTATTGTTG
>JAVEUP010000051.1:0-16070 GCA_034005525.1 Thermoguttaceae bacterium
TGCTTGACACCCTGATCCGCTTGACCGCTGAGAAACCCGCCGCCTAGCCCCTCGCTCTGGTTGTTTTTCACCGGGATTCTGGTGTGATAGGGGCGAGCCTGCAGGTGGCCCATTGCCGCCTCCAGACGCGCAGAAAAACTTGCCGCACACCGGCCATGCTTGACGTCGGAAGTCCCATGCATTAGCCTTAAGGTAGCTTTTGCCGGCTGGGGTGACGGTTCACCCTTGTGGTCGGGCGCAGCCTGCTCGGCACAAACAACCCTTTGTAGGAGCCGCGCGAAGCGGCGGTGGGCAGATATGAGTACGGACGTACCGATCGAGGGCATGACCGTTTCTGAGAAACTGGCGCTCATGGAGCGGCTGTGGGACGATCTTTCCCGATGCCCGGAGAATGTGCCGTCGCCCGAGTGGCACGGCGACGTGCTGGCAGAACGAATTGCGGCAGTTCGGGAAGGCCGTGCTCGTTTTGTCGAATGGGACGAGGCCAAACGCCGGCTGCGGGAACGCCTCGAATGAGAATTCGAATCCTCCCGGAAGCAGAGCGCGATTTGGAGATCGGCGCAGACTTCTACGAGGCTCAGCGCGAAGGCCTCGGGCGGTATCTTAGCGACTGCTTGATGTCCGACATTGAATCGCTACGGCTTTACGCCGGCATTCACGAGCGGCAACACGGCCTGCATCGCTCTATGTCCAAGCGGTTCCCCTTTGCCGTGTTCTATGATGTTACGAAGGATACGATCAGTGTCTACGCGGTCCTGGATTGCCGTCAGAATCCGGCCACGATCCAGAAGAGACTCGAGTGGTTCCGGCCCGAGCACGGCGGCTCTGTCGACCGATCGTGAAATCGTACCCAAAGCGGTACGCGGTGAGCGAGGCGGTGGCGTGGGAGGAACTCGCGGCACCGGGCTATTACGACGAACTCACCATTGAGGCGTACGAACGGGAAAGGATCGAGTGGGAGTATCGGGTCGAGCCGCTCTCGGGCGATATGTTCGTCGTTCCGAAAGGGATCGAGGACTATGAGTTGTATCTGTGCCACCCGATCGTTTAACACGGGCCGGGGCTCACCGTTGCGGCCGGAGTTGACACTGGCCAACGGAAGAACCGCCGATGCCCGGCTGGAACACTACTGGGCCGTCGGCCGGCCGAACCACTCACGACCTGGAGCCTCGATCATGCTGCGACGAACGCTTCTCTCGGTGCTGTGCCTCGCGTGGATTGCGGCCGGCGGAACGGCCCGCGCGGTGGAAGATGCCTACCTGCCGATGGTCCGAAGCCACGTGGACCGGTTGCTTGAGGTGGGGCTCGACGTGTACGGCCCGGAACGGACGGCCATGTGGCTGGCGTCGATCGACGTCCGCCGGGGCGGGCAGTACGAGGGTATTACCGCGGAGAGCCGCCGCGTGTACCGCACCATCCACGCACCGCGGGGCAGCACGCTCTACTGGGACCAGCCGTCCGTGGTCGCGGCCTATTGGCTCAGCGAACTGACCGGCGAGGCCCGTTACGCCGAAGCTGCCGACCGTTACGTCAAGGAGTTCCTCGCGCGATGCGTGTCGGAGCAGAACGGGCTGTTTTTGTGGGGCAACCACCTGTGGTACAACGTGTTCAGCGATACGATCGAAACGATCGGCACCCCCTGGCACGAAGCCCGGCCCATTCCACCGGCGTGGCCGATCTTCTGGAAGATCGACGCGACGGCCACCGAGCGGGCGATCCGCGCCATGGGCCGCCATCACGTGCTCGATCCCGAAACGGGCCATTTCGACCGCCATGCCGATACCCGCGCTACGACGCCGCGCCGTGGAGAAGGCGCCAAGGCTGGTGCCTATCCGTTCATCGAGGCCGGCGGCGTGCTTGCGGAATCGCTCTGCTGGCTGGCTGCGCGGCGCGACGGCGACGAGGAACTGGTCGAACTGGCCCTGCGCATCGCCCGTTTCAGCTTCGCTGGACGGCATGAAGCAACCGGCCTCATGCGGAACCAACTCGGCCGGCCGCGTTGGGACTATCACCAATGCACCACGGAGGTGGGCGTATGGGCGGTGAGCTTGCTTCGCGCGGCCGAGTATTCCGGACGCGGCGAGTTCCGTACCATGGCGCGCGACGCGATGGCGGCGTATCTGAAGTACGGTTTCGACGAGGAGGCCGGCAGGTTCTTCGGCGCACTGAACGTGGCCGACGGCTCGCCGGTGCGCGACTACGACGCGACCTACCCGTATCGCCCCGACCTGCACGCCGATCCGTGGGAACCGCTGTTCCCCACGCACGACTATCCCATGGCGATGGCCGAGGCGTGCCTCGACCTCTACCGCACGACCGGCGAGGCGATATTCCGCCGGGGCGCACTGCGATGGGCCACGCACCTGCGCAACTGCCTGCCGCCCGACTACGCCGAGACCCGCCGCGGGCAGAAACGGATTGCCGGCGCCTATGCCGGGCACTACGGGCGGGCGATCCACTTCCTCGCCCGCGGCGCCGAGGTGCTCGACGAGCCGCCCATGAGGCAGCTTGCCGAGCGGCTGGCGGCCGAGGCCGTAGCCTCGCTGTACGTCGAGCGGGCCGGCATGTTCCGCAGCAACCCCGCCCGCGACACGTGCGACGCCGTCGACGAGCCGGGCACCCTCCTGCTGGCCCTGCTGTACCTCCAGACGAAGCGATCGCCGGCCGAGTGGGGGTTTCACTTCTGAACCAACGTTCAATATCCGATGCTCTTATCGGCATTGGTTCCGTTGAGCAGTCTCTGGAATTGTTCGCGGTCGATGTAATCCGGGAACGCGTATACGGCGCCCTTGCGAAGCCCGAAATGGGCAACGCCCGGATGATGGCTGGCGATGCCGTTCGGCTTCGGCGGGGGCTCGCTCAACAGACTGCTGCGGTTCTGGATGCCCTCCTCGGCGACCGATTGCCGCACCTCGTGCGTCGGGTCCATCCAGCGGACCGGCTCGGCGCGTTCGACCAGCAGGATCATGTCGTCACTGTGAGGACCGAAGTCGGCCAGCCGCTTGCCCCGGCCTGCCTCGAACGGCATGTCGGGCCCGATGACCACCGAGTACGTCGTTTCGCCGGGCCGGGCGGCCGGATCGCTCGGGCAGCGGTAGAACGGCACCGCTTCGCCGTGGAACTGCCGGTTGTATTCGCTATCCCACGGTTCGTCGAGGCGAATCCTCTCGTGCAGTTCTCGCTGGCCCAGGTATGGCAATAGCAGCACCCGCCAACTGTGCAGCGGAGTGCCCTTGGCATCGACCGACCAGGCCGGCGGCAGAGTGCCGTGATCGCGTTCGTAGAGGAGCATCGCCAGGGTGATGCGCTTCACGTACCTTGCGCATGTGGCGCGGCGGGCTGCCTCACGAGCGGCCTGTGGAACAGGAATGAACCATCGGCCGAAAACGTCGGCTAGGTGCCGCGATCGGGCACGAGGCGAGACGAACGAAATAAGGAACCAGGGGCCGGATGCCACGGACGGCGGTTCCTCACCCGTTGCCAGCACCCTGTCATAGTGTGCGTTGAACCGCCTTGCTACTATGTTCCAGTCGAAACCAAAGCTGCTGTACCACTGCGTTGACGTGCCGTCGTGAACGCCCATAATGTCTGGAAAATCGTCGGGAACGTTCATTGTCTTCCACTTGCCTTTGCCGTGGGCAAATGCTTGAACGTGATCGAGTGCGGCAAGGCGTTCAAAATGCATGATTCTGTCGAAATCGGCCTTCGGCAGAGGGTCGGCAGCTTCGTCCAGAAGTCTTTGCAGTTGCGGTTGCGTGGGTGGATGGTCGAGCGAGCCGGCAATGCCGACGTCGGCTGTACCCTCGATGCCGATACTGAGCAGCAGGTCGAGCAGGAAGAGTCCACGGCCGATATGGCGACCCAGTTGTTTGCACGCAATGATGTCGTCGCTCGCGCCGTCGAGATCGCCCACGGCGATGCGATAAGCGGCGCGTGTTCTCAGTCCGCGCGCCATAGAACGCGCATGCTGCCCGTTCGGGACATGCGCCCACTGGATATCGATCACGAGGTCGTCTTCGCCCTGCCTCACCAGCGGGATATGGAACGTGGGCTTGCGCACGGCACGGCCGAGCAGATCGAGCGCCGGGCCGTTCTTCTCAAGCCACTCCGCCATCATGGGCAAATCGTCGAGCGTCCAGGGCCGACCGAGCTTCTTGCCGAGCCGCCAGGGGAGGTTGTCCATCGACCACTCTTCGCCGAGCAACTTGTTGATCAGCCCTTCGTCGAACGCCTCGCTTTCAGCGTAGTCCTTTAGGAGATCATACGGTTCCCGGTACGTCATGTCGGGCCGGAGCGCTTCGGCGTCCAGCCCAAGTTCTTCGCACATCCTCGCAAAGTACGCTGGCTCGCTGTCCGGCGGCGCGCCCAGATGTTGCACGATCAGCCGGAAGCCGTTCTCGTCGGTCGCGGCGTTTGCGGGCCGCGTTGCCTCGCGGATTGCGGCGAAATAGTCGACCTGCTTCCCGTCCGACTTCAGCGGCCCAGTGATGTAGGTCGTTTCTTCCGAAATGCGCAGCGGGCGCGAGTACGCAAGGCTCACGAGCACCACGACCACCACCAGGAAGGAAATGCCCGCACCCCACAGGCATAGACGCGCGCAGCCCCGGCGGACCCGGTGGACGGTGGAGTCGTTGGCTCCTTGCTCTTCCGCCGGTTGATTCTCGGTCATCGATCGATATTCCATATTTGGGGCTGACGACAGGGCGCCGGACAGTGCCCTCTCTTGATGCTCCACTTGCCGGGGCGGGCTTCTTGCCCTGGGGGTTATTCGGTTCCGGGCGTCGTTTCTTGCCTTTCCCCCTTACCGCTATTGTTCTGAGCTTTCCCAGTAGTTGAACCCCATTCTGGATCTGCTTCATCCTTATCAATATAGCATCGCAAGCATGTGGCAACGCAATGGGCGACAGGATGCTCCCCCGTCTTCGCCTTGTAGCGAACGGTCCAAAAGGTTGTGCTTCTCTCGCTTAGAATCCTCCGCGGGAGTGATGGTGTCACACGGTCAACAGAAACCACCGTTCCTCCTAGACGTTCAACTGTACGCCGAACTCGAAGGCGATCTGCCCAGGGCAAGAAGATGATGGCGGCTACAAGAAGCACTATCACAGCCGCGGAAATCGTCACTGACAGCACAGTTTCCATCGTTTGGCCTCCAGAGACCAAGCTGTCATTCCACCGCTGTCTCCCGTTGGTCGGACGTGGCATGCCGACAAAGATCAAAATAGCGGGTTTCGGAGCCGGGTCAAGGGCATTGTTGGGAACGTGTCGAATGAGGGGCGAGACTGAATTGCCCCGAACCTGCGTGAAAATGTGGAAAAGACCGACGCGGAGTACGCCCTGAAATCGGGGAAGAGGCAAGAGAATCCGCAGTAATCACGCTGGCGGCGAGTGCGCCGTCGTCAGTGCGTTCCGGCAGATCGGACAAGAATGGCGAAATCCACGATTACCGGTAGATGATCCGAGTTCACGTCAGGGCCGATGGCCCGGTTGACAATCACGACCGCCGGCGAGTGCAGTACATGGTCGATCGGAATGCGCAGCGGCGACGGGACGAAGTTGGGCCAGCTCCCCTGCACGCCGTAGCCCCGCGAGCTGTCGAGAAGCCCGCTGCGCTTCAGCAGCCGCCGGAAATGGCAGCTCCACGGCGTTACGTTCAGGTCGCCAAGGAGAATGGTCGGTTCCGATGCGTCGATATGGTTCGGAAGCCGCTGAAGCTGTTCGTTGCGCCACCGGGCGTATTCGCGGCCGATGGGCGGCAGTGGATGGGTCGCGATCACGCGGAGGTTTGCCTGGCCCGTATCGATGGTTGCGAGAATGGACGGGACGTCGGCGCTTCCAATGTAGACGACCTCACTTTCGACAAGCGGCAGTTTGCTGAACAAACCGATGCCGAAATTGTCCTCCCTCTGTTCGGCGAGCACATAAGGATGCGAATCCCTCAGCCAGTCCAACTGTCGCATCCATTGTGCGCTGATCTCTTCCAGCACGAGTATGTCAGGGGCCGTGTCGCGAACCACCTGCTTGACCCGCTGAGGATCGCCGAAACGCGTGTTCACGTTCAGCAGCATCGCCCGCAGCGTAGGCGTTCCCGCGGGCGGAGCCTTCTGACCGCCGAAATACGTCGGCAGCACCAGCATAAGGTTCACGCAGGCGAACGCGAAAAGCACGACTCCCGCCTTGCGGCGGCCCACGATCAGAACGGCGCCGAGAGCGGTCAGGCCGAGCAGATACTGTACCGGGAAATGGGTGAACAGATCGAAGAACCACCAGAACCGCCCCAGGAACCCCAGCAGCGTTGCCGCGCATGCCACTGCACCTGCCGCCGTGAGCAGTCCCCACGGCTGAATATGCAGACGGAAGAAACCGGACGGTTCTTTCTCCATCGGTCCTTCAGAAATACTGCCAATAGAGTAGGTGGAAGGTGATGGGCACGGTATAAATCAGGCTGTCGATCCGATCGATCACACCGCCATGGCCGGCCAGTGTCGTGCCGAAATCCTTGGTGCCGAGGTCTCGCTTCACCATGGAGAAAACCAGGTCGCCAAGCAGGCCGAGGAAACCGATGGACAACCCGATCACGCCGCCGAAGGCGTAGGTCAGCCGGCCGTCGGGAAAGTCCGGCATAAACGGCACGAAGATCAGCGAGAGCAGCGCAATGAGCACTGCGGTCAGAATGCCGGCCGACCACGTCTTGTTCGGACTGACCGGCGCAGCGATCCGATAATTAAGCACGCGTGCCCAGCCCGCTTCGGAATGGTTCGCCGTGAGCGCCTGGAGGCCCTTGCCAAGCAGGAACGCCAACAGATCCCGCGCTTCCGTCAGGGCGAAGCAATATAGCAGCACGAATGCACCCATGTTGATCATGAACAGGCAATGCCCCATGTTGAAAACGAAGAACATGAATCCCAGCGCGAGAAACCCCAGGGACCTGATCGCCCCGTTTGTCCGGCCCTGCATGACGAATACCGCAGGCATAAGGAGAAACAGGTAGACCGGGGCAAGAATGATGAAGAGATCGTACCATCCGATATAGGCCACATACACCGTCAGTGGAACCGACAGGTAGGTGATCCACACGCACAGCCGGTCCTTGAACGCGAGCACTTTCGATTCGTCCGTCTCTTCCGCCGGCATGAGCGAGTAGTATTCGCGGAGGGCTGCGAAACACAGGAAACCGAGAAATGCGAACGACACGAGCCGGTGGGTGGCGAGTGCCAGCATGAAAACGGCGATCATCCACCACCAGGTGAGCGTGCGGCTCTGAATCTCCTCGGCCATGGGATGCCGCTTCCATCGCAGCACGCGATAGATCAACGAAAAGAGCACCAAGATGGCCATGACGGCCACGAGCACCACAAGCATTCCCGTCTCTTGTCGATGTACGAGACAGATTGCCGAGGCCCCGACCAAACAGCCGACCAAAATACCCTTAAGAGGCTTCATCGTCCAATCCAGGTGTAGGATTCGTATTCATGGCCCTTGGCAACCAAAATCGTCTTCCGTATCCGGATCAGGCTGGTCAATACGACGAATGCCGAAACGACCAGGACATAGACGGAGGCGTATGACAGCATGGCCGGCTGGAAGAACAGCAGCAAGGCCAGCCCGCTCATCCACACGGCCCGATCCGGTTTGCCGCCAAGCACGGTTTCGTGGCGGCGCGTTCCGTTCGGCATGCCCTTGCCCAGGACGCCGAAGAACTCTGCCGCCCAAATGGTCACGAGGAACACCACGAGGCTCAGCCGCGGCCCCCCGTCGACAAAGTACAAGACCCCGTAACACACGGTATCGCCGAGCACGTCGAGCGCTTCGTTCCAAATCTCGCCGGCGACCGTTCCCGTGCCGTACTCGCGCGCGAGCATTCCGTCCAGGGCGTTCATGCCCATGCGCAGCACCAGAAAGGCGGGTACGCACAGGAGCAAGAAGTGCAGCGACGGTTCCGAAAGGCCGAGATAGAAGCCTGCCGCCGTCAACCCGACAAACACGCAGCCGAAGGCCGTCGCCATGTTGGCCGTCATCCACGACCCGGCCATCCACCGGACAACTTTCTGGAATCTTCCCTTGCTCAGATACAGCATCGCACCTCGCCTTTCCTGGAAAGGGTGCAGTATACCCCAGGATGGGGTGGACATACTAGCCGAGTTTCCCGGAATACTCAGGGCGGCCTTCTCGCTCCGTTACAACGCGCAGGTTTCCCTGACGGGCAAAGCGGTCGCGGGGTGGGCGATCACTACGGCGGGATCCGTTCCGCGGCGGTGAGCGCGATCCACCGCGAGCCAGCCGAGTGGGGGTTCCAGTTCTGAGCTAGCGTTCAATATCCGATGCTCTTATCGGCGTTGGTTCCGCGGAGCAGCCTCTTGAGCAGTTCGCGGCTGATGTTCTCCGACAGGAACTCGGCACCTCCGTTGCGGAGCCCGAAATTGGCGCCGCCCAAGTGATGGCTCTCAATGCCGTCCGGGATGGGCGGTTCCGAGGCGAGTTCGATGTGCCGGTTGATGCCTTCCTCGGCGACCGATTGCCGGACCTCGTGCGTCGGGTCCATCCATCCGACCGGCTCGGCGCGTTCGACCAGCAGGATCATGTCGTCGCAGTGGGGGCCGAAGTCGGCCAGCCGCTTGCCCCGCCCTGTCTCGAACGGCATGTCGGGCCCGATGACCACCGAGTACGTCGTTTCGCCCGGTCGCGCGGCCGGATCGCTCGGGCAGCGGTACAGCGGTACCGCTTCGCCGTGGAACTGCAGGTTGTATTCGCTATCCCATGGTTCGTCGAGGCGAATCCTCTCGTGCAGTTCCCGCTGGCCCAGGTATGGCAGTAGCAGCACCCGCCAACTGTGCAGCGGATTGCCCTCGGCATCGACCGACCAAGCCGGCGGCAGCGTGCCGTGATCGCGCTCGTAGAGGAGCATTGCCAGGGTGATGCGCTTCACTTGCCTCGCGCAAGTGCTGCGACGGGCTACCTCACGCACGTTTCGTATTCCGGGAATGAGCAATTGCCCCAATCCGTCGGCCAAATGCTGCGAGCGCGCCCGGATAGACAGAAACGATACGAGACGCCAGAGACTGAACGGTACGTTTGGCGGCTCTTCACCCGTTGCCAGAAGCGTGTCGTAGTGCGCATTGAATCGCCTTGCCACCACGTTCCAATCGAGACCAATGACGCGGAACCACTTGGTTGGACCACCGTCCGCGATGCCTAATGCCTCCGAGGCGTCCTTGCCGTGAGCGAATGCCTGGACGATATCGAGCGCCGCGAATTGCTCGAAACGCATAATTTCGTCGAGGTCGCGTGCGGAAGGGAGGTTGGCGGCCTCGTCGATGAGCCGTTGGAGTTGCTCCTTCGAGGGAGGGTGTTCGAGTGAGCCGGCAATGCCGATTGCGCAGGCCATGCCCTCGAAGGCAACCCCCATGAGCATGTCGATAAGAAAGGGACCGCGTCCGATATGGCGTCCCAGCGACATGCACGCGATAACGTCGTCGACTGCGCCGTCAATGTCGCCCATCGCGATGTGGAAGTGCGAGCGCGCTTGCAGCCCCCGGGCAAGCGAACGTGCGAATCGAAAGCATGACAGGCCATTAGCTACAATGTCATGGATCAACTCGTCCTCGCTTCGCCGCACCAGTGGAACGTGGAACGTGGGCTTGCGCACGGCACGGCCAATCAGATCGAGCGCCGGGCCGTTCTTCTCAAGCCACTCCGCCATCATGGGCAAATCGTCGAGCGTCCACGGCCGTGCAAGTTTCTCGCCGAGCTGCCAGGCGACGTCGTCCGCCGACCACCCCTCGCCGAGCAACTCACTGATCAGCGCCTCGTCGAACGCCTCGCTCTCGACGTAGTCTTTCAGGAAGTCGTACGGTTCCTGGTACGTCATGTCGGGCCGGATCGCTTCGGCATCCAGCCCAAGTGCCTCGCACATCCTCGCGAAGTACGCCGGCTCGGTGTCCGGAGGCGCGCCGAGATGTTGCACGATCAGCCGGAAGCCGTTCTCGTCGGTCGCGGCGTTTGCGGGCCGCGTTGCCTCGCGGATTGCGGCGAAATAGTCGACCTGCTTCCCGTCCGACTTCAGCGGCCCGGTGATATAGGTCGTCTCTTCCGAAATGCGCAGCGGGCGCGAGTACGCAAGGCTCACGAGCACAACAACCACGACAAGGAAGGCAATCCCCGCCCCCCACAAGCATAGACGCGCGCAGCCCCGGCGGACCCGGTGGACGGTGGAGTCGTTGGCTCCTTGCTCTTCAGCCGGTTGATTCTCAGCCATCGATCGGTCCTTCCTTCAAGAATTCCTACGGATCGGCCACTCGCGCCGCCGGCCCACTTGCATCATGGCCTGGACGCGCACTCACCTGCGTACCCCGAGACGATTCCGGATTATTCATCTGCGTAGGGTGGGACAAGGTCGCGTACATCGTTGGTGGGCCCGCACAAGCCTCAATCAAGCTGATTTGCAGCCCGCTTGCCTGGAAGCACACCGGCTGTAGCGACCGATGGCCCACCATAGAAGCGGCTTGTTTGACCCACCCTACCTATCTGCGTAACCCAATACTACTCGATTCCCAACGTCCGTTGCATCTCTTCCAAGGGGATGCCCTTGGTCTCCGGCACGGCCAGCTTCACCCAGAGCAATTGCAGGCACATCATGAAGCTGAAGAAGGCGAAGATCACCGCAGGCGCGAAGGTTTGAGCCATTTGTGGAAATACCAGCGTGATCAATGCGGCGAACATCCAGTGGGTGAAGCTGCCCAGGGCCTGGCCGGCCGAGCGGTTGCGGTTCGGGAAGATTTCGCTGATGAAGACCCAAATGACCGCGCCCTGCCCGACCGCGTGCGCGGCGATGAAAGCGAATATGCACGCCGGCACGATGCCGTAGGTCTCCGTGTGGAACGCCCAGGCGCAGAGGCCCAGCGACGCAATGTAGCCGACCGATCCGATGTACAGCAGCGTGCGGCGGCCCAACCGGTCGATCAGCCACAGGCCCACGAACGTGAAGACCAGGTTCGTCACGCCGATGCCCACCGACTGCAACAGCGCGGCCTGCGATTCCAGCCCGGTCATCTCGAAAATGCGCGGAGCGAAGTACAGGATGGCGTTGACTCCCGAAAGCTGGTTGAACATCGCGATCAGAAACGCCAGCGAGATGGGCGTGAACAACCGGGCGGTGAAGAACTTCTCGGGGCGGTCCAGCTTGGCAACGGACGCCTCCACCTCGCCGACCAGCGTTTCCAGTTCCACTTGCGTCGCTCGCGGGTTGATTTGTCGGAACACCTCCAGACCCTCGGTAAGCTTACCGGCATGGGCGATCAGCCAGCGAGGGCTTTCCGGCAGCCCGAGGCACAGCAGCGTGTAGATCAGAGCCGGTACAGCTTCCACGCCCAGCATCCACCGCCACGCGTTCGCGCCGACGCCGCCCAACAGGGCGTTGGAAAGGAAGGCTACCAGGATGCCGAACACGATATTGAACTGGAACATGCCGGCCAGGCGTCCGCGATATTGCGGGGGCGAGATCTCGGCAATGTACAGCGGCGCCGCCACCGTGCAAATACCCACGCCCAGCCCGCCGATGAAGCGCGCCACCATGAACGAATACACTTCCGGCGCGAAGGCCGAAGCCACGGCCGACACCAGGTACAGGATGCCGATCCACGTCAGCGTCGGCTTTCGCCCGAACCGTTCAGTCGGCCAGCCGCCAAGCAGGGAGCCGGCAACCGTTCCCCAAAGCGCCATGCTGATGGCCAGACCATGCACGGCGGCATTGAGCCCCCACAGAGTCTGAATGGTCTGCTCCGCGCCGGAGATGACCACGGTATCGAAGCCGAATAGAAACCCGGCCAGCGCCGCCGTAACCGCCCAAAGAAACAAACGTGCATTCTGCATCAGCAAGCTCCATGTTCGCTCTTGAATCGCCCGTAGGGTGGGTGGTTCTCGGCGCGGCAGCGGCGAGGTTCACCCACGCGTCTCCGTACTATGCCTCACCGCGCCACACGCTGAAACGTGGTAACCGTTCGCGGAGCGGCGGCGAAGGTAGTTTTCTCCGCGGCGTCCACACGGGACAGCCCCATCTTCGCGGCCGTAACGGTTGATCCGGCAGGTAGAGTCCCTGGGTGCCGCGACACTTGGGACAGTCCCCCGTGAACGGTTGCGCTCCAGATCGGCCGCAGTTCCCAAACGGCAACCGACGCAGCCTTTGCCGCGCCGCCGGTGGCGTACACGGCTATTTCCCGCTTATCGTCGTCGGGCAGGAAGCAATTGGCCATTTGCACGCGCCCCTTGTTGGCAAACACTTCCACCGAGGTCCGGTCGACCAGGATGCGCAGCGATATCCGACTGCCGTCGGGCTTCAGTGGTGCCTTGCGGCCGAGTGCTGTCAATTCATTGGCCGCAGCCGAGTATTCGATCCGATGTCCGCGCACTTCGATGCCAACCGTTTCGGCCTTGTCAATCTCGAACACGGCTTCGATATCGAACAGCTCCCCGGCCAACCCGCCAAGTGTCACGGGCGAGTCATCCAAGGCCACGTCGCTTCGGCGGTGTTCTCGCTCGCGGAGGACTTTCAGTTCTTCGACCGGTTCGATGAACAGTTGGACGCCGTCGGCGGTGGTGCGCAGGCTGAGGACCCGAGGAACGGTCATCTGCTGATTGAACGGCATGTTCGGATACCGCCCGCCGCGCATCCACGCAATCTGGATACACCGGCCATCCTCGCCGGGTAGGTTGCTGAATGTTTGTGCTGCATAGTCGTTCGCACCGAAGCAACTGTCGAGCACGTCGCTCTCCGGCGTGAACACCTTGCCGTCAAACCGGCCGATCGCGTATCGCCCGGCCGCCTCCCAAACGACCCAGCGCGTGTTTTCCGGGTCGCCGTCGACGGGCAACTCGAACAGGTCGGGGCACTCGTGGCCGCCGGGTATGTCCAACTCGCTCAGTTTCGTCCACTGTTTCAGATTGGGCGAGCCGAACAGGGCAAACTGTGGTCGCTGAAGGTACAGGATCATCACCCACTGCTTGGTCGGCTCGTGCCAAATGACCTTCGGATCGCGGTTGCCGCCGGCGATATGCTCCAGCACGGGGTTCCCGTCGTACTTGGTGAACGTGCGCCCGCGGTCGGTCGAGTAGGCGATCGACTGCGTGAACGGCTGCCCTCGCGACTCGGCGTTGGTGCCGCCGGCCGACGTGTAGACGGCCACGATCGGTTTGTGTTCGCCCGTCTGCCAGCCCGTCGTGTTGTTCCGGTCGACCACGCCGGAGCCGGAGAAGATGGTGCCCAGTTCGTCCGGGTGGATAGCGTCGGGCAGTTGGCGCCAGTGGATCATGTCGGGGCTGATAGCGTGGCCCCAGGTCATGTTGCCCCAATTCACGCCGTAAGGGTTGTGCTGAAAGAAGAGATGATACTCGCCGTCGTAGTACACCATGCCGTTCGGGTCGTTGGTCCAGCCCCGGGCCGGCGAGAAATGGAACTGAGGCCGCAGCCGCTCGCGGTACAAATTGTCAGCATCGGGCAAACGGTCGGCGAGAACCAAGGCGTCCAAGACGGTGGAATCGGCCCACGCCCGGTCAAGCTCAACCCGAAGCCTCTTACCAGTGTAAGCATCGACTTCGGTGTACGTCCAGAATTCGGGCTCGGCGTCGGAAAGTTCGATTTCAAACTGCCGCACCATGGCGCCGTCGACCACGAACCGCATGAGGCGCTTCGCCGCGCCGGTCTTCACCGGCAGGTGCAGGTACGGCCGGTCGACCATCCATTCGCGGGCGATGGTAACCACTTCGGCTTTGCGGTTGCTCAGCACGACGTGGTCGACATTGATGTGCCCCCAGCCACCGGTCGCCTGGTCGACAACCTGGAGCACTGCTTCCTTGCTCGCCAGGTCGGCCACGTCCCAGGCGTGCCAGTCGAGCGCCTCGCTTCCTCCGGGCTTGGTATTCGGCCCGGTGGCGGTACGGACGACCTTGCCATCGACCAGGAGGTTCAGGCAGGTCTTCCCTTCGTACCCGCCGCCGCCGATGAGGAAATTGAGGTACTTCCGGTTGATGGTGAAGGGAGGCGAAGTGAGCATACCGGTAGGCCCGTCACCGCCGTGGAAACTGTTGACGAGGCGTTCGCCTTGGTACCCGGTCACCTGCATCTGCCTCGGCAAGGTACCCCGTGCCGGCCCCGGGCCGAACGCGGTGCCGGTGACGGTCCAGCCGCTTTCCTCCCAGGATTCCCATTCAAAGTCGGCAATCAGGATGTCGGGTTCAGCCGCCGCGAGAACCGCTGCCGCCAAGAGACCAAGGACCAACGCAAACAGGCTTCTTTTTGGCATGGGCGCATCCCTCCGGGCTTGCTGTGCAATGCGCCCCATTGTCGCTTGGTTTACTCGCCTGTGTCAATCCGTTCCGGGTGCGCTTAAGCCCGATTGACCACCACCGGCGTATGACGTATCCTGGCGTTACATGCTACCATGCTGTTTGGTCCACCTTTCTTCCGCCACACGACCAGGAGGACACGCTCATGTCTGGTTCCAAGTCATTGTCTCGCCGCGGGTTCATTGAACGGGCATCGGCCCTTGGGGCCATTGGGGTAGCGGCACCGGCCCTCGTTCCCGGCCGGGCGCTCGGGGAGGCCGGCCAGCCGGGGGCCAACGAAAAGATCGGCGTGGCCCTGATCGGTTGCGGCGGCATGGGGCGGGCGAACCTCGGCGCCTGCGCCGGCCAGGCCGACGTGGTCGTCCTCGCCGCCTGCGACCCCTGGCAGCCGCGGCGCGACGCGGTCGTCGCCCAATGGAAGGACACCTGCAAGCCGTACCACGACTACCGCGAGGTGCTCGAGCAGAAAGACGTTGACGCGGTCATCATCGCCACGCCCCCGCACTGGCACACGTTGATGGCCGTCGATGCGTGCGAGGCCGGCAAGGACCTTTACATCCAGAAGCCAATGACGCTCCACCTGGCCGAAAGCCTCGCCGTGCGCAACGCGGTGAAGAAGCACGGGCGCATCAGCCAGGTCGGCACGCAAATCCACGCCTCGCAGAACTACCGCCGCGTGGTCGAGTTGGTCCAAGCGGGCAACCTCGGACCGATCCCGGTTGTGCGAACCTTCAACGTGATGAACCAGGGCCCGGGCGGCGTGGGCACCGATCCGAACACGACGCCGCCCGAAGGACTCGATTGGGACCTCTGGTGCGGCCCGGCCCCGCTGCGCCCCTACAACGCCATCCTCGCCGCCAATAGCTACAACCACTGCTCGTTCATGGATTACAGCGGCGGCTGGCTGCCGGGCATGGCTCCACACATTATCGACCTGCCCGTCTGGGCCCTCGACCTGGGCTACCCGGAGCAGATCACCTGCACCGGTGGGCGGTTCGTCATCGAAGACGACGGCGACGCCCCGGACGTTCAGGAGGTGCTCTGGCAGTATCCCGGCGTGACGATGACCTGGATGTCGTCGCTGGTAAACAGCTACGGCTTCGACCTGCACGGCGATCCGGTGCCGAAGCGGCGGCTGGGCATCTATTTCCACGGGCTCAACGGGACGATGTACTGCAACTACGGCATGCACAAGATCGTGCCGGAGGGCGACCGCATGGATGGGATGGAAACCCCCGAGCCCTCGATTCCGCCGTCGCCGGGTCATGAACGCGAGTGGCTCGACTCGATCAAGAGCCGGCAGGAGCCCAGTTGCAGCGTTTTCTACCACGTGAAAGTCGACGTGCCGCTGGTGCTGGCCAACCTGTCGTACCGGCTGGGCCGGTCGGTCCGGTTCGACCCGGCCACGGAGCGAATCGTCGGCGACGAGGAAGCCGCCCGGCTGGCCAAGCCCGAGTACCGGGGCCCGTGGAAGTTCCCCGACGAGTATTTGGCGTAAACCATCAGCATTACGTACCACACTTCGCCCCCTTTGATTTGAATCTTGGATAACCATTCACAGGAGCCGCGTAGGGTGGGCCGAGTGGAGCGAGTCCCACCATGATGAAGTGTGGGCGTTACCGTGGTGGGACTCGCTTCGCTCGGCCCACCCTACAACTTAGCACGGTATGGACCACACTTCGCCCGCTTTGACTTGAATCTTGGATAACCATTCACAGGAGTTCTCAATGACGAAG
>JAVEUP010000051.1:16080-41423 GCA_034005525.1 Thermoguttaceae bacterium
CGCTCGGCCCACCCTACAACTTAGCACGGTATGGACCACACTTCGCCCGCTTTGACTTGAATCTTGGATAACCATTCACAGGAGTTCTCAATGACGAAGTTACCGTGGTGGGACTCGCTTCGCTCGGCCCACCCTACAACTTAGCACGGTATGGACCACACTTCGCCCGCTTTGACTTGAATCTTGGATAACCATTCACAGGAGTTCTCAATGACGAAGCATCTGTCTGACGATCACCGGCGCGGAGCATTGTCAAGGTGTTGGGGCACCGGTTTCGGTCCACAAATTGCCCGCTACGGCATTCAAGCAATGACTGCGGCTTTGGTGGCCGCAGTGCTGCTGGGAAGCGGGAACTCGACGTGGGCAACCGAAGGCGAACCGGACGGCAGCGCCCGGGAGGCGTCGGCACAAGCGACCGCCACCGCCCAGCCGGAGGCCGAAAAGGAATCGCGCGCCCCGGCCTACACCGTCGAGATGACCGCCGAACACACTGCACAGGTCAGTCGCAGCCCCTACGTCGCGCCGACGCCCAGCGCCGACGAGCACTTCGTGATTGGGCAAACCAAGGGCTGGCCGGAGAATCCCGCAATTCCACCGCAGGACCTACTGGCCTATCAGATCACCGACCCCGC
Organism: Thermoguttaceae bacterium; assembly: GCA_034005525.1. Classification (GTDB taxonomy): domain Bacteria; phylum Planctomycetota; class Planctomycetia; order Pirellulales; family Thermoguttaceae; genus PWXP01. The sequence continues at coordinate 16,713 of JAVEUP010000051.1, forward strand.
AGCTACTGGCGAGAAAATTCGAGTCGTGCTGACGACCGGGAACCACAATACCGAGCATTCGGGGAGTTGGGCTTTCCAAGGAATGGTGGACTTCCTCATTAGCGACGAACCCGAGGCCGCGGCTCTGCGGCGAAAGGCCGTGTTCTACGTCTATCCGCTGGTCAATCCAGATGGGCGGTTCACGCGTCAAGGGCGAGGAAACCCCGAGCTGGCCGCCGCGGGCATCAAGGACCACAACCGGGTGTGGCACACGAGCGGAGAATTCACCACGATCGATATCGTGACCGCCGCGATGCGCAAGGACACCGGCGGATCGGCCGATTACGTGCTGGACTTCCACTCCACCAGCAGCAACCATTTCCGTGTAGTAAAGGACTTTGCCGACAGCCCCTATTCGCAGGCCATCACTGCCCGCGACCCGACAATCAAACCGCACGTTCTCGTAGGGCATCCGGGCCAGGTTCGCCGCTGGGGCGCCAGTGAGGATGGGCTTGGCGCGGGGTTTTCCACTTCCACGGAACATTCGCATGCGATCAGCGTCGAGCGTTGCCTGGAGATCGGCCGGACGTACGGCCTGGCCCTGTACGACGTCGTGGTGCCGTAACCGGCCCTACCGGCAGACCGGCGCCGGGGCTCGCTCTGCCATGACATAGTGCTGCCTGCTTCGCGGGCGGAGGCTTACATCTTCAGACTGGAGAATCTGCCATGATGTCAACTTGCTCAGCCTTGCTGCGGAATACAAAGAGATACCCACGGCCACGGCGGCTTTCCGAACTTGCCCACCCGTGCCCGCTGCTTCCGCGGATATCCCTTCGGCCGCTCTTGACGACTGTTTGCGGGCTCATCGTCCTTTGCGGCCTTTCACCTGCGGTTGCCGGCGAGGAACCCCGGCCGCGCAAGTGGCAATTTGCCGGGAGCGATGTTACCCTTGCGGCCGACTTCGACGGCGCGGCCGTTGCCGAAGCCGCGGCCTCTGATGCCGATACAATTGAAGTTGTCATCCGTCCCGAAAACACGCCGATCAACAACTCTGCCTGGTACGCTTTCCGGGTGGCCGCCGAGCGCCCGCGACGGATCACTGTGCGGCTTGTGTATGAGAATGGGAACCACCGTTACCGTCCGAAGCTCAGCCGCGACGGCCTGAAGTGGCAGCCGATTGCCGGAGCCGACTACGAACCCGGCAAGCGGGAGGCCGTGCTGCGGTTGGACGTGGGGCCGGAGCCGCTTTGGGTTGCCGGCCAGGAGTTGTGGAACACTCCCCGGCTGACGGCCTGGATGGATCGCATTGTTGAGCATGCCGACGTAACCCGGCGGGTTGCAGGCCGCTCGATTCGCGGAGCGGCCATCGAGGAGTTGGTCATTTCGGCCTCCGAGGAGCCCAATATGGTCATTCTCCTCGGCCGGCAGCATCCGCCCGAGGTGACCGGAACACTGGGCCTGGTCCACTTCGTCGAGCGGCTGCTGGAAGACGACGAACTGGCTTCGGCCTTTCGCCGCCGTTTCCACGTGCTCCTGTTCCCGCTGGTCAATCCGGACGGCGTCTCGGCGGGCCATTGGCGGCACAACATGGCAGGCGTGGACCTCAACCGCGACTGGGGCCCCTTCGAGCAGCCGGAAACGCGCGCCGTCCGGGATGCCATTCTCGGATACCGGGACGATCGCGGCTGGCGCCCGTACCTGCTGCTCGACTTCCACTCGACTGGGCACGACGTCTTCTATGTGCCGGCGGAGGATGCGGAGTACTTTCCGCCGGGGTTTGTCAACCGCTGGTTGGACCGGCTCGACGCGCGGCTGCCCGACTATCGCGTGCGGCGACAAGCGGTTAGCGGCACCGGCCGCCCTCTGGCCCAGCGTTGGGGATACCGTGAACTGGGTATTGCTTCGGTAACCTACGAGTTCGGCGACGGCACCGACCGCGACCTGATACGAACAACCACCCGCGCGGCCGCCGAAGAAGCCATGGACCTGCTGCTGGCCGTTGTCAGGCGGGCCGCTGAGCCGGCCGGAACGGCTGGCGGCCGGTAACGAAAGGCGCAACCCGTGTCTCATATTGCAGTGAAGCATCGCAAGCTTACGATCACTGTCTTGGCTGGGCTGGGCGTGTACCTCGCCCTGTTCTATGCCGTGCGCCTGCCGACGATCGAGCAGGTCACCGGCCATACGTTCCGCCGTGTGGACTATTGGCAGTTCCTTCTTCTGCCCGAAATGCTGCTGAGCGTCTGGTTCGGCGATCCGGCGGAGTTCGCGCTGCTGGACCGGCTGCCCGTGCTGGGTCTGGCTGCCTTGATCGTGGCGTACTCCGCCGCCCTCGGCTGGCTCCTGTTGGCAGCGCTTCGCATGGACCGCGCCTTGACGAGACTGGAGGCGTTTGTCTTCGCCACGGCTGTCGGGTTGGCTACCGTCTCCACCTACACGCTGGCCGCCGGACTGCTGGGCTGGTTGCGGAACCCCATGGCGTTTGCCCTGCCGGCCGTGCTGTCGATGGCGGCGTTCTCGAATCTCTGGCTCCGGCGGGCTGCCGAGCGGGAGACGCAGGCGGATCAGCAAGAGAGCAGCCTCCGCAGGCAACGGTCCCCTTCCCGCAAGGTGGCCACGGCCGAAGATCGTGCGCCCGCCGACTGGCTCGACGCGCGATGGCTGTGGCTAGCCGCGCCGTTCCTTGCCGTGATCGTGCTGGGTGGTGCCCTGCCGCCGGTCGATTTCGACGTCCGGGAGTATCATCTTCAGGCGCCCAAGGAGTTCTTCGGCAATGGGCGGGTGGGGTTCTTGCCGCACAACGTCTATGCCAACATGCCGCTGGGCTCCAGTATGTTCGCGCTGCTGGCGATGAGTATCACCGGCAACTGGTGGCTCGGCGCCCTGGTGGGAAAGACCGTCATCGCGCTGACCGCGCCGCTTACGGCGCTGGCCATTCTCGCGGCCGGCCGGCGGTTGCACTCGAACTCGGCCGGCATCGTGGGCGCCGTGCTGTACCTCGGCACGCCCTGGGTAACCGACGTGGCCACGGCCGGGCTGGCCGAGTCGCCGTTGGCCATGTACTCGTTCCTGGCAATCTATGCCGGCGTGCTGCTGCCGACAATGCGGACGAACGTCGTGCTTGCCGGCTACCTGGCCGGGGCCGCCGCTGCGTGCAAGTACCCTGCGGTATTGTTCGTGGTCCTGCCGCTGCTTGGATGGACGGCGTTTGGTCGTGGCGAAGCGTACGATTCGCCCGATGGCGGCCGTTCGCAAGACCCTTCCGGCGGGAAGGGCTGGTTCGATCGCTTCTACGTCGGCCTCCGTTCGCGCTGGAAGCCGGTTGCCGCGCTGCTATGCGCCGCTGCGTTGGGCGGAGGGCTTTGGTATGTGAAGAACTGGTTCTTCACGGGCAATCCCACGTACCCGCTGCTGTTCAAGGTGTTTGGCGATAGCACCGGCACGTGGACCCCGGCGAGCAACGCCCAATGGGATCGGGTGCATTATCCGGAGGTGGTTTCCGTGGCCGCTCTTGCCCGCGATCTTGGCCGCGTCTTCCTGACCAGCGAGTGGCTTAGCCCGCTGCTCTTCCCGTTAGGGCTGCTGGCGGTTGCCGCGCGCCGCCCGCGCCGGACGGAGCTTGTGCTGGTGGGCTATTTCGCGTGGTTCATCGTTTGCTGGTGGCTTCTGACGCACCGGATCGACCGGTTTTGGATTCCTTCGCTTGCCGTCGTCGCAGTTCTGGCGGGCATCGGCGTGTCGTGGAGCGATCGCGTTTTGTGGCGTCGGGCCTTTCTGGTGCTGTTTGCTGCCACGTCGCTGGCAAGTCTGCTCGTGGCCGCGTCGCCCGCGCCGGGCAAGTACCAGCGGTTCTTTTTGCCTCTTCAGCGAGCCCGCACCGATCCGCTTCGGGTTGACGCGTGGCACCGTCACTTCAACGCGCACCCGCCGGAGGGCGTCTTGCTGCTAGTGGGCGATGCCGCCGTATTCGATCTCGACGTGCCCATTCTCTACAGCACCTGTTTCGACGCGACCCCGCTGCGAATCCTTGCCGGAGCCGCCTCGCCGGAGGAGCGCCGGCGGCGGCTGGCCGAGGCAGGCGTTTCGCACGTACTGGTGCATTGGGGCGAAATCGCCCGCTACCGCGCCACCTACGGCTTCGATCCTTGGGTGCAACCTGCGCTGTTCGACGAGCTGGCCGCCCAGGAAGTGCTTCTGCCCCTGCCGCCCATCGAGAACCACTCGGCACGCGCCTACCGTGCGGTTCCGCCGCAAGTTCCCCCGGCACGGTAACAGGCACGCTCCACGTCTCGAATCACAAGGGTTCTACCGCTCATCACTTCGCGAGGGACGAGAGATGAAATGGCTGAAACAGCACTGGCGCGGCACACTGCGTGTGTTCTCTGTGGGACTTCTCTGTGTCAGCGCGTTCTGTGGGTACTGGTGGTTCTATAAGCTAGCTCCTGCGAGGCGTACGCTCGATCCCGAGTGGTGTGCAGCTCATTCCGAGCGGCAGTACTGGCGCGAGGTTCAGAAGAGCATCCATCGGGGCGTGTGGCTCCATGACCATGGCTTCGCCGTTGGGCAGTACGGCGACAGATACTGGGCCGAGTGGATTATGGCTTACGTCACACCGGGCACAGGCATGGGCTGTTTGGGTGGCGACCCGTGCCATTCGGCTACTGCCATGCGATACATCACTAACCAGGACGTTGGCGAGGACGCCGACGCATGGCTGGAGTGGTGGGAGAAGAACAAGTCGAAGTCGCAAGAGGAGTGGATGGCAGACGGATTTCGCCACCACGGTTTCACGGTGGATGTGCCCCCGACGGTCGAGCACACACCCGTTCTTCTTGCGATACTCGGCCATTCTGAAACGGATGAATCGGTTGCAATCCCGAAGGAGATGAAGTACAATGCCTTCCGGTGCCTGCGAGACACGGGGTTTGAGCCCGTCGCATTCGCGCTTGCGACTCGGCCGGCGTCCATTGAAGTCGAACGCGGCCTGCGAGAGTACGCGAAGATGGAACAGTACTGGCCCGCGGCCAACGGCGTTGGCATTCTTTCCTTTGGCCGGCAAGATGATTATTGGAGAGACTTCCCCCTGTCCCGGATGGTGATGATGCCGGTCCAGGTTGCAGCATACGTGATCGTCTTCTGCCCGCTCCTGCTCGGCGTCGGGCTCATCGCGTGGTCGCTCCGGAAGAAGAAACAGACTGCCACGTCAGTCTGAAAGATGCGGTTCGCCGGACGGCGCCGCGGAGCACGGTGCGTGCCAGCTTGCTGTGGTTTGCATCCGGAATGCAGCGGCGTTCACACCCACCACGGCGCCCGCATGGCGCGGCTGCGGAGCCGGTTGGCGGCGTCGCTGTCGAGAAACTCCTCGCGGGCAGGATCCCAGCGGAGCGCTTGGCGGGTCCAGTGGGCGATGCAACCAAGATGAGAAACGATCGTCGAATTGCAGCCGGCGGCGACGTCGCAAGCCGGCTCCTCGCGCGTACGAATGCACTCGAGCCAGTTCTGCATGTGGCCGCTCACCGGCGGGAGGGACTCGGCATCGCCGGGAGCGTCCTGGAGAACCGCTTCGGGAAAGGCTCGCAGATAGCCCTGCCGGCCGACGTGAATCCAACCATCCTCGCCTGCGAATAGCGCACCAAAATCTTGCAGCCGCGTATCGGGATCCCAGCCTTTCGGAATGGAGTGCTTGTCGGGATTGAGCTTGTAGTCCACCTGGAGCAGCACGCCGTTGGCGTACTTGTAGGTGAGCGAAGGCACCTCGCCCGTTTCGGGAGGGATGATCTCGACCGGGCCGCTTGCGTCCATTTGCAGGCCCCACTGCACTACGTCGAAGGCGTGGACCGTATTGTTGGTGAGGTTGCCGCCGCCAAGGTCTCGGCAGAAGGCCCAGGGGGTCACGTGCGGTGGGTTCCCGTAGATGTGCAGTCGCGAATGGAACGGGCGCCAGGGCGCCGGGCCAAGCCACAGGTCCCAATCGAGCCCGTCGGGCACCGGCTCGGCCGGCAGGTTCACGTAGTCGTTCGTGCCCGGGTGGCTGACGTACACCGTGCGGACCTTCCCGATGCGGCCGTCTTGGACCAGGCGGCACGCCTTGCGGAACTCGAAGGTCGACCGCTGCTGCAACCCGATCTGGCACACCCGCCCATACCGGCGGACGGCGTCGACCATGGCCCGGGCCTCGCCAATCGTCTTCGAGATGGGCTTCTCGCAGTAGATGTCCTTGCCCGCCCGCGCCGCCATGACGGTGGCTGCTCCATGCCAGTTGTCGCCGGTGGCAATGATCACCGCGTCGATATCGTCGCGGTCGAGCAGTTCGCGCAGGTCATTGTACGCCGCACAACTTGCTTTCACACCGGCTGTCTGAGCGATCAGGCCGCGCAGTTCCTTCAACGTGCCGCCGTCTTGGCGGGCCGCGTAGGTTTGCTCGACAAGGCGTTTGGCGTTCTCCCGGCGGTGTTGGTCCACGTCGCACACGGCGACGACCCGGGCTTCGGGCCGGCTCAGGCAGTGGCGCAGATGGCCCTGGCCCATCGCGCCGATGCCGATGCTGCCGACGGTAATCCGTTCGCTGGGCGGCGGGGCTCCCTCCTTGCCGAACACCGAAGCCGGGATCAGCCACGGAGCCGCTGCGGTCCCGGCCGCGGCTTGGGAAAGAAACGTCCTCCGGGTAGATAGTCGTTGCTGTTTCATTGGTTGCGCTCGTTCACGACGGCATGGGCGGGCAACTCGATCTGCTCGCCGGAATCGGTTTCGATAACGATCGTCTGCGCGATCTTCCCGGTCCTTGCGCCGGGTGTAAAGGTGACTGCGACGAGGTGGAGCGCCTTCGGCTCATCGTCGGGGAGGGCCGCCTTCAGGCAGTCGCAGTCGGCGCGAATGCCGGTAATACGGAACGGCTCCTTGCCCCGAACGACGACCTGCCGCGTAACGCTCTGGCCGGGCGGCACCACGCCCAGGAACAACGAACTGGGACTCACCGCAACGGCCGGCAGCACTTGGCCCTCGACCAGTACGGGAACGTGCTTGGCCCGGGGATCGTTCGTTACCAAGAAGAGCAGATCCTTGATATAGCCGGCCGGGGCGTCCGGGGTCAAGGCAACTTGAAGGTCGTAGCATACCCGGCCACCGGCGCGCAGCGTTTCATTGAGCTTTCCGGCAAGGTGCGGGTTATTGCTCGTGACGTCGAGGATGCGCCAATCGGCGCGCCCGGAATACCGGACGCCAATGGTTTTGGTGGAGGAGTCACCCATCGGCACGGTTCCGAAGTTCACGCCGGCCGGCTCCAGCAGCACGTTGCTGTAGACGTACGCTTTCACGTGCAACTGGACCTGGGCACGCATCGGCTTGTCAAAAGTGACCGTGATTGTGGCACTCTGATGGCCGAGAAACGACTGGCTGTTGATCCGCGCGACGATCACGCCCTTTTCGTAGGTCTTCAGCGTATCGCCCTCGATGCGCGGCGTGGTGCATCCGCAATTCGATCGAACGCCGGCAATACGCACGTCTTCCAGATAGAGATTCGTCAGTTCAAACGCGAACTCGGTCTTGGCACCGCGGGCGACAGTGCCGAAGTCGTGGCTGGTGACCTCGAACATCTTTCTCGCCCACTCTTGGCCGTTGCCCGGCGCGGCGAGGGCCACCGCCAACACCAGTCCGGCCATGGTGTGGAGCATTGCACGGGCCATCCTTTTACCCCTCCGTATAGTGGCAACTTGCGACGCGACGGTTCATGCGGCCGAAAAACCTACTCAGAGTGCAGCCATGCTCTCGGCGGGGAATGCTGGGACAACCCCCTTTCAGAACCCTCCCTCCAACTCCTCCTCCTACCATCATATCACTAAGCACCCGTGTGTCAAAGGCGGGTTGGCCCACCCACCCGGGCCGACCCATATTGCCGCGCCGAGGCTCTCGTGGTACACTGCCGGGTGTTGGTATTCGTGCCGATTACCGTCAGCCCTGTGCCGGCGAGTATGGACTTTGGGCCATTGTCGACGGTGCGGTTGGCCGCGATCTAAGGGTACCACCGTGAACTGGCTTCATCTTCTCGCGTTCGGTTCGACGGTTCTGTTGACGACACAATATGCTTGGTCCGCCGAATTTCCCTCAATCCATGCGCTGGCCAAGGGTCGCTGGGGAGAGCCGGTGACTGACGTCCAGAAGATCACTTCGGGACACCTTGCGATTTGTTTTCCCGCGGCCGCGGTTTATCGTATGCAGGTGCGCAATCCTTACGCGATGATCGTCGGTCCGCCCATGCGAACCGTGTCGATTGTCGTGCAAGGTCGTGACGCTGCCTTCATTGAGAACGAGAACGATGCAGTCGGTTACTTCTCCCAGTCGACGCTCAAGGTGCGGGATGGACGTGCTTCGTGGCGGCATTTAGCGATAGACTGACTTCTGACCCGCAAGAGGTAGTGCGATTATGAAACACGTTGCCGTTGTTGTGCTGAGTCTGCTGTGCATAAGCCCTGCGCAAGCCGAGCGTCCTTTGTGGCAGGTGCTGTTTGACTTCGAGGAGGGAATCGACGGATGGACGACCAACGTCTGGGGTGGAGGTGGTACGGTGACGCTCAGCGATGCCGAGCAGCCCAAGTTCGGCACGGCGGCACTGCGCTCCGACGTGGCCGGCGTGGAGAAAGGCGGCAATACGATCTCGCCGTGGCTGCCGGTGGACGCCGACTGGCGAGCGCACGACTGGGGAGCCGTCAGCCTCTGGTTCAAGGGCGACGGCACACCAACCAGGGCGTCGCTCAGGGTGCATACCGGCGAGGGCGAGAAGATCACACAAAGCTACTCGTTCAGCCTGCCCATGGACAGCACCGAATGGCGGCGCATCAGCGCACCGGTCGCCTCATTCTGGAACCGCCATCGCGTGCCGATGGACACGCGGAAGATCGTCCGCATCTATATCGGGCACACCGGCAGCCACCATTTCGAGGTCGATCAGATCATGCTGGAGGCCCCGCAGCGCCCGGTTCCGCTCACGAAAACCGGCGGCGGTGATCTCAGCTTTGCTCCGGAACTGCTACAGTTTGGCGACGGCCGCTATGCGCTGCGGTTCGATCCATCGCCGCTGCTCCCGGGACCGGCCGGCGTAAAGGCTGAGTACGCGTTGCCCGCGGTCAAGCACACCGTGGGCGAGCAGGTTCAGGGCGCGACCGCCGTCGGCGAGGCGCTGCTCGCGGCGCCCGCCGCGCAGCAAAGCGGCGAGGCAACGCTGACGCTGAAGGTCGCCCGCGGGCAGGAAGCCGCGTCGGCCGCGTGGCGTTTCGACGTGGTCGCCGGCCGGCCGTTGCCCGATCCGACGCGCCTGTCGCTGCTGCCTGCGCCGAAGGAATGCACGCTGGGCGACGGTGCGTTCCCGCTTGCCGGGGAAGTGAGCATCGTGGGTACCGGTGAGGTCTCTCAGATGGCGGTGGAGCTGCTCGCGGAAAGCCTTGCCAAGGTTGTGTCCGGCACGACCGTCGGGTATGCCGCGCAACGCGGCGACTGCCCAGTGGTGCAGCTTGGCGCCGGCTGCGACGCTTCAGACCACGCCCTCGCCCGCCTCGCCGACCTGCCCGCGGGCGGTTACCTGCTGAACGTCGGCAATCGAGGCGCGACGGTTCGAGCCAACGACGCCGAGGGCCTGCGCAACGGCGTGCTGACACTCTTGCAGGCATGGGAAAGCCACTTCGCACTGACCGGCGAACAGGCGATTCCCGAGATGCACGTCGTGGACTGGCCGAATATGCCGATCCGCGCAGTCTCGCTGCCGTTGCCCAGCAACCGCTGGGGACACCCGAACGATTCGCCCGCCGACCCGGACATGTTCCTCGACTTCCTGCACAGGACCATGGTGCGCACGAAGATGAACATGGCGGTGCTCATTGTTCACCAGGCCATGCAATACGAGACGCACCCGGCCGTCGCCGGCCCCGCCGCGTGGTCGCGGGAGGAGGTAAAGCGGGTCTTCGACACGCTCCGCAAGTGGGGCGTGGAGCCGGTGCCGCACATGAACTCGCTGGGCCACATGAACTGGCTGTGCATCCCCTACCGCAACCGCGGGCTGGCCGAAGACGGCGACGTGCATCAGATTTGCACTTCGCACCCGGACGCCGAACGCATCGTGAAGGAGATCTACGGCGAGATTATCGATCTGGTCGAGCCGAAGGTCTTTCACGTGGGCCTCGACGAGATTCGCTGGAAGACGCATGCGCTGCCGGAATCCGAGCGCTGCCCACGCTGCGCCGGCAAGAGCAAGCAGGACATCTTCGTGGAATGGACGGCCATGTTGCACGAGTTCCTCGCCGGGCGCGGCATTCAGATGATGATGTGGGGCGACATGATCCTGCCGGGACACAACGGCGGCCCGCCCTACAACCTTGCGGAAACCGTGGACCGGATGCCGAAGAACGTGCTGATTGCGAACTGGTCCACTCGGATGACGCCCGAGTCGCATGCGTGGCTGCTCGACCGCGGCTTCGCGGGCATCGTGAAGTCGAACTCGCGCGGGGCGACCCTCGCCGAGCAGCAACTGCTCGTGGGCAATATGTTCGGCTGCTGGTACAAGGTTCCGTGGCTGGTCGAGGGCACGCAAGAGAAGCTCGAGCTGAACGCCTACGGCTCGTTCCTCGCGGCGGCGGAGTACTCGTGGAACCACTGGACCGACCCGTTCGACCCGATGCCCCCGATCCACGCCGAGTTCTTCGCCAAACGGCCGCTGGTCCAGTGGCGGATGGGCTCGCAGCCGGTTGCGGGTGGCGAAATGTTGCAGCTCAGTCTGCCGGCATCCACGGCGATCGAGGGCTTGCCCATCGGCCCGGTGAGCTTCGGACACCTGCGTTTCGAGGTCGCCGGCGGCCTCATGCCCGAACCGGGCGCGGAGGCCGATGTGCCGGTCGCGCGGCGGGCCAAAGCCCTCTACCTACTGCACGGCGCCCGCCTGCTTGACCGCGAGGCGATGGTGGAGTCGCTCAAGGCGAAGCAGCATTGGGATGGCGTGCCGATTGCCGAGTACGTTGTAAGCTACGCATCCGGCGCGACGGAGACCATCCCCGTGCGCTACTCGATGGAGCTGCGCGATCCGCAAGAAGGCTGGTGCGAGGCGCCCATTGTGTACAACTCGCTGGGAGTCACGCCGATGACCTGCGAATCCGAGGGCTTCCACCTCTACGCAATGCAGTGGCGCAACCCGCGGCCGGCCGATCCGATCGCGTCCATCGCATTGCGGCAGACTGGCCGAGAAGCGCGCGTGGTGTTGGCGGGGGTGGTGGTTCAGTAAGGGCCCGCTCCGCGATAGCTTGGGCAATTCGGATAACCTGCGCAGAAAGACTGACCCGTCTTCTCGGCACCTTGCGCCGCTGCACCGCGGCTTTGCTTGATCTGCCGGTAGATGCCCCAACGTGAGTTGCTTCGACGACATCGCTAGTGCGGGGGGGTTGTCCTGTCCCTCTTGGATGTGTTTAATGAGATCTAGCTGTGCTGTTGCGTTATCGCCAAGCAGATAGGGTTTCTTCATGTGCCTGTTTGACGCTGCCAGGAACATCTTATTCCACATTGTATATTGCTTGCCGGCAATCGGCGTGTTCGTACTCGGATACATCGGTCTGTTCCATGGTGAGCTTCGTTTGACCCGAAGCTTCACCCTCCGCGGAAAATGGGCAAGGATTGTCGGCGGAGTGGCAATGCTCGCCGCACCGTTCGGCACGCCTCATGTCATCTTCGCAATCGGTCTGCATTTCATCGGTGACGGCCCCGGTCGTCTGCCCCCTTCTCAAGGCGCTGGCCGCAGTGCAAGATCGTCGCCGGCAGACCAGCCGCCTCCGCCGCCTCCGCCACCGCCTCCGCCGGCGCCTGAAGTGGGTTCCGATGGGCAGACCGACGTGCCCAAGGTCGTTCGCCCGTCGGCTTCGTCCGGTTCCTTGACGGCCGGTTCGGCTGTTCCTTCGTCCAACCCGCTGCCCGAGGGCGGAACATTTGAAGAGCAATCGAGGGCGCGCATGGAGCGGATCGCAAAGGCGATGCTGATGTACCATCAACATCACCGACGGTTTCCGTCCGCCATCCATTACGATTCGCATCAGCAGCCCCAGTGGAGTTGGCGCGTGGAGTTGCTGCCGCACCTCGGCTTTCATTCGCTCCACAGGGAGTTTCGGCGGGACGAGCCGTGGGACAGCGACCACAACCGGGCCGTCGCCCAGCAGATTCCCGATGTCTATCAGACGCCCGGCGGCGCAGGCGAAAACACAACCTGCTACCTCGTGCCCACGGGCCGCGGAACAATCTTCGGCCGGCGGGACGGCATGCCGGCGTCGGACATCACCGACGGCGCATCGAACACGATCCTGCTGGTCGAGGCGGACGCTCACCGCGCAGTCCCCTGGACTCAACCGCAAGACCTGCCGGTCTCGCCAACCGGCCCGGAGGCGGGCTTGGGAACGATGCTGGGCGGCCGCTTCCTTGCCGCGATGGCGGACGGAACGCTTCACGCGATACCCATCGGCAACGATGCGGCCTCGCTCTATGCCCTGTTTACACCCAACGCGAACGACACGATCAATCCCGCAATGCTGCGGTCCCATCCCGCCCACGACCCGCTGCGGAATGCCAGGCAACTCCTGGCGGCGGGCCGGGCGGCCGAAGCGCGGGCGAAGCTCGAGGCTGCCGCCATCGTGCTCTCCAATGAGGAAGTGCTTGCATCCCTGCGATGGTGCGAAGCACTGAAGAGCCCGGCGCTGATGATCCGGTTTGGTATGGTCGTCCAGGCGAAGCTTCCCCCCGCAGAACCCGGGCGGGCGCAGCAGCATCCCCAATTGCAGTTCTGGCACACGGTGGTCGGGTACCCGCTCGTCGTGGAGTTGGAAACCCGATTCGCCAGGGGCGACTTCGGCGTGTGGTACGTTGACGCAATCCGCGACGGACCGCCTGCGACAACTGCACCTCCCGCCGCACGCCGGCCGGCGCGTGGCGCCGCCGGCCGCGCGGGGGTTGCCACGGCTCCGCCGCCGATCGCGGCCGGCGGCCTGGTGAACGTCGGCCTGCTTCACGAAGACATGGTTTTGACCACCGCCGAGAAGATGGGGCTCGATTTCCTCATCGTCGCGCACGTCGCCGTCAGTCGCGCCGCCGCCGGGCAGAAGGACGCCGACAGCAACCTGGTCGTACGGATCCTCGACGTCGCCGGAAGAACGAAGATCTACGAATCGGACATGCTCAACAGCGGGAGAGTGGTCGGGTCGATGCGCGTCGGCGGCACGGTGGCTGACCCGGCAGGCGATGCCATTGGGCAGATTCTTCAGTTCATCGACGAGAAGATCGTCTTGACGGACATGCCGGCCATCTTGCCGGTTGTCGCGGAGAGACGTACCGAGACGCTCGCGGCGCAATCGTACGAGAACCCTCTCTCTTCCCTCTTGGAGATACGCTACTATCAGTGGAAAGGGCTCCTGTCGGCCGAGCGCCTGACCGAATGCTACACGAGAATCCTCGGCTTCGAGGCCGGACCGGCCGTCGCGCGCGGCGAGAATAGCGTTGGCGGCCGGCCCGTGCTGAAGCTGCCGTGATTGCCTTGCGCGGGCCTGCGGGATACAATGCCCATATTGCAGGTCCGTCCGGAATGTTGTGTGTTTTCCGCTTCGGAGGATTCGTCCGACGGGCTTCACAACGGCGCCCCTCTGGGCAGGAGTCGCGGAGGGGGAACATAAGGTGCACGAACCATGAATGAGGACGAACTTGCTCTGCAAGAGGTGAACGGGCTGTACCGCGTCATTCCCTTGCGGGTCCTCCGCCGCACGCCCGGAGTGGCCTTCGATCTGGTGCCGACGGATGCATTTCCCCGGATCAGCGGGCTCGACCGCGTGATCCACGAGGGCGGGGCCGTTTCGCCGGGGCCGGTGGGCGACGTGGCCCGCCCCTGGTACATGCACCGGTACCAGGAAGACAACCTCGTCGTGCTGCACGGCGTGCGCTACGTCGACGTTTACACGCCTGCCCACGGCAAGATCGAGAGCTTCACCGTCGAGCCGCAGCGCGTGTACCGGGGCGAGGAGATGATCTTCGACGGCCCGGCGATGCTCGTCTGGCCCTGCGGCGTGTTCCACCGAATCAAGAGTTCCGAAACGCTGGGCTCGGCCTCGCTGAACTTCGCAGTGCGTTACGAGGGCTTTGACCTTCAAACCAACTTCAACGTCTACGACCTCAACCCCGAGACCGGCGAGCATCGCGTGATCCGCGAGGGCCACCTGGACCAGCCGGGCGATTTGTAATCCGGGAAGGCACACGCCGCTGTGCCGTGCCTGGAATAGAGGCTGTCTGCACCTAGAAACCGAAGAGCCAAAAACAATCCGGGTTCGCCCCCTGTCCGGCATCAGTCGCGGCGGGTGCGCTGGCGGGCGCGCTGGTGGGCCTGACTGAAGGCGTCCAGAATGCCTTCGCCGCCGGGTTCCGTTGGAGCGGGTGCCTGCGGTTCGGATGCCACGGACGGCTGCTCATCCTCGGCCTGGGTGACGGGAACCGGACGCTTCTCCTTCCGTACACGCCCTCCGGCTGCCGGTGTTGCGGCAACCTCAACCCGGCGGCGCCGGGCCGGAGCGGCTGCCCGCCGGAGCATGGAAAGCAGTCCGGTTCGGCGCTCGGCCACTTCGATCAGAAGCAGACACACGGCGGCCAGCAGCAGATAGGGTGCCAGCGGGACCCACTGCGGCGCGCGGGGAATGTCGTTCCAGACGTCGGCCAGATTCACACGTGCCCGGCCGCCGGTCGAACGCGACAGCCGTTCGAGCGATTCCAGCCCGCGCCCCGGCCGCTCGGGCACGTACTCCGGCGAGTAGGGCAGGCATACCGGGGCCAGTGCGGCCTGGCCCACGCCGGGCGCCGAAATGGTCGTGAGAATGGTCTCGTCGCCGGTGAGCGGGATTTCGCCCAATAGCGTATCGGCCGAGGCCCAGGTCATCGGCACGCGCCGGGTCGTCGCCGCTTCGCCGGGCCGCGCCGAGAGGACGCTCAGTTCCGGCAGGTGGCTGAATGGCGTCGCCTCGCGTTCCGGATCGAGATGCAGTTCCACGCGGCACAGGCCGCTGCCGGTCTCTTGCGTGGCCACCACGCCTTTGCCGAATCCCTGGTGCCGCCCGGCCGACCAGTGAACGAGCGAAGTGAAGAAATCGCCGGCCCGGTCCCAGCCGGCGATCGGGCCCGTATATTGGCCGTCGGCCTCGCCCGTGTAGCACAACACGCGGCCGAGCCCGGCCTGCCACGCGGCCAGCACGGGTGCGGTGTAGTCATCCTCGGAAACGATGGCCGGATTCGAGCCGGGCCGAAGATAGCAGAGGTTATACCCGCCGATCTCCGGGAACGCGCCCAGCGGCTGCCGGGTGATCGACATCAACCCGCCCGTGGGCCGGATGCCGACCGGCTCGTCGAGAAATGCACTGCGCGCCACGAGGAACACGTCCTGGGCGAACAGGCGCGGCAACTCCTGGGCCACGTTGGTGAACACGCACTGTCCGCCGCCGCGGCGGGCGATGTCTTTCAGCAAGTCGGCGTCGACGTCGCGCTCCGTGCCCAGCCCGACCACACTGATGGTAACGCCTGCCTTGCCGAGCTTCTCGACCAGCGTCTTGTAGTCGCCCGGCTCTTCGCTGTCGGCGGCGTCGGAGAAGAGGATGACGTGCTTGGTGCCGGCGGTCGCCGGCAGGATCATACGCGCGGCGGCCTTGAGCCCCTCGTAGACGTAGATGCCGCCGCCCATCGAGTCGATCCGCAGCACCTTGCTCCGCAGTGCCCCGCGGTCCACCACGTCGGTCAGCGGCACGATTTCGTGCGGGGCCGTGTCGACCGCCAGGCAGCCGAACTGGTCCAGCGGGCCCAGCATGTCCACCACCTCGGCCGTGGCCAGGTTGGCCAGGTCCATCTTGGACCGGCCGCCCGGCACGGTCATGGTCATGCTGCCGCTGCGGTCCAACACGACCACGATGGCCAGCGACAGCTTCCGGTGCTCCCGCCGCAATTCCATCGACACTGGCATGACCGGCTCTAGCGGGCTCTTGTGGTATCCGCCGGGTCCGTAAGCATCGCGTCCGCCGGTCTTCATCAAGCCGCCGCCGCCTTCCGAAACCCAGGCGGCCAGGTTCTGCATGCCCGTGTGCCCCAGCATGCCCGCGGGCGTGTTCTCGAGGATGACGGCCGAGTAGCCGGCCAGTTCCTCCAGTGTCCAATTGCATTGCGAGGCCGGCATCGGCCGCACCTCTAGCCCGCCCGCGCGAAGCAGGTTGGCAAGGCCCGAGGTTCCGGTAGGGCTAACGCACAGGATGGGCCGCGAGCCGCGTACGCCAACCAGCAGCCGCGCCCGGTTGTTCTCCGGCACCGGGTCGGGGCCGTCGCCGTGAACCTGCAGCATGTACTCGCCGGTTCCCTCCCAGGAGGCCGTATCGCGGAAGACCAGTCGGCTGAGGCCCGCGGGGACGGTTTGCGAACCGCGTGCGATAACCTGCGGGCCGCGGGACAATTCGTACGACACCGACTGGCTGCGCGGCGATTGGATCCAGGCCGTCAACATAAACGACTGGCCCGCCGCGACCGATTCCGGCCCCTGGATGCGTTCGATGGCCACGTCGCCGGCCCCGCCGCGCTGCATCGCCCGGTAATCGACGGCCACGCCGCTGGCGGCCGCCCGGGCCGCCAAGGTGGCGATATCGCGGCCGGTCCAAAGGCCGTCGGACAGCACGAGGATTCGGCCCGGGCGCTGCCGGCCGACCAGCGAGAGGGCCAGATCGACGGCGTTGGCCAGGTTCGACGCCTCGCCGCCCACCTCGGCCGAGAAGCCTGCGAACCTGGCGGCTTGCGGCGACTGCTCCACCGCGGCCGTCTCGGCAAACGACACGATCGCCACCTGATCGCCGGGCTGCATGGCCGAGTGGACGATGTCGGCCGCCTCCCGCTGCAATGCCTCGCTACCGGGCGGCATCGACAGGCTGCGGTCCATCACCATGACCACCGTGCCGCATCGGACCGGCAGCCGAAGGCCCAGTCCGCACAACGCCAGAAGCAGCAGGATCGTGGCCGCGCACCGCAACCCGAGCAGGAGCCGCGAGGGCAAAGGCCATAGCCACAGCGCCATGGCCACCGGAATGGCAAGCACAAGCCAGAATGGATCGGCCAAGGTCATGCTAACTTCTCACGGGACTCATTGCGATTACGGCCAAATGTCCGGCCAGCACGACGATTGCCAGCAGGATGAAGAACCAGCCCAGGCCGGCCCGCCGCTCCTGGTGCATCGGCGAACCGTCCCAGTTCCCCCAACGGCCCGATTGGCAGGCGGCCAGGTCCGACTCTTCGCGCGACAGCGCATTGACGGCGAACCGGTATTCCACCTCGGCGGCGCGGATCGTGTGCAGCCCGACTTCGTCGGCCGGCAGGTCGATGCGCCGTCCCTGTGTTTCGAGCCGTCGCGAAAGCCCGGACGGCGCTGTAAGCTGTGCGCCGCCGGCCTCCGGCGGCAGCACCGCCGCTACCGTCTGCCCCAGCCGCACGTTGGGCGACGGAACGCCGGGCAGGCCCGCGCGCCGCCATTCGACCAGGTTGGCCAGCAGGATGGGCCAGTCGGGCATGTCCTGAACGTTCGACAGCCCGGCGGCGAAGGCCATCCGCAGGCGTCGCCGGCCGGCAAGGTCTTCACTTTCGCTCAACAGGGGCACGTTGCCGGCCGTAATGATCGGCACGCCGTCTCCCGCATGCTCCGGTCCCGCCGACCACACCGCGCTGTGTAGCGACAGCCCGCGGGTTAAAGCGTGGTTCTGGTCGATCACGAACGGGCCGGCATAGGCCACGGCGTCGTCGCCGCCGAAGATGTCCAGTTGCCACGCTTCGGCGGTCATGGGCCGCGGCCGGTCGGCAACGACCAGTTCAGGCCGGTCGGCAACCTCGACGGTCCGTCCGGTAGCCTCCAGCGCCCTCGACACCGCTTGCCGCAACGGCTCGCCGGCGACATCGACCAGCACTCGCAGCGGCTCGGCCGGCTCGGGAAGCAGCAGCACCTGGTTGTCGAGATCCAATGCGTCGTCGGGAAGCGTCGCCCGGAGCGGCGGCGATCCGGCAGGCAAGCTCAGGAAGAGTTGCGTGGCAGCGCCCGGGGCCAGCTTCAGACGCCGGGTTTCGGCAGCGGCCAGTTCGGCGCCTTCGAGCGTGAGCGTGGTAGTCGTTGCCGTGTCGGACAGGTTGGCCACCTCCAGCAGCACGCGATCGTCCTCGCCCGACCGGGTGCGGTTGGCGGCGGTGAAGGCCACGTTGGGAAGCTTGCCGCCGAACGCCCACCATTGCACCTGGCCGGGGTCGGGTTCCGCTACGGGTGCGTGATCGGTGAGGACGAGGATTCGCGCAGTCGGGCCGCCGACCTCGGCCGCCAGGGCGACGGCCGCCGGCAGGTCGGCCAGGGGGCTTTGGCAGGTCCAATGCTGCAAGACGGAGTCGGCCTGGGCGTGCTCCATCAAGGGTTCACCTACCAGCCGGGGCCGGACCCCGGCCAGGACGAACCGTGCCAGGTAATTGCCACGGCGCAATTCCTCCGCCAGGGCCTCCGCGGCTTGTTCCCGCGCGCTGGGCGAGCGCGATGCTCCGGCACCCGCCCCGGCCACAGGCCGGGCCAGCATGGAAAACGAATCGTCCAGCACGACGACCAGCAGGCCGGCGCTATCGCGAAGGCGAACCGCAGGCCCCGCGGCGGCCAGCACCAAGAGCGTCACCGCTGCAAGCTCCAGGAATAGGCAGAGCGGCGTTTGCATCCGGTGCAGGATGCGTCCGCCCTGCCGCGGCGACCGCCGGTCGATCCAAAACGCCAGGCTCGACACCACTGCCCGCCGCGACCGGCTGCGCAGCCAGTACACCGCCGCCAGCGCGGGCAGCGCCAGAAGACCCAGCAGCATTAGCGGCGAAGTGAATATCATCACACGCTCAATACCCCCGCTTCCACCAGCGGCGAAAGGTCCCAGGTGCCGCAAAGCTCCTCGGCCACCAGCGACACCATGACGGCACCCACCTGCCGGGCGGCGCGGCGCCAGGCCTGGCGATGGCGGCGGAGGTTGTCGCGGTAGCGGGCAAGGGCGGCCGAGTCGAGGAACAACTCCCGCATTGCGCCGTCTTCACTATCGACCAACCGCACGTTGCCATGGTGCGGCGGGTCGAGATCGGCGGCGGCCAAGACCTCGATAACGTACACGGCCGCCGCGCGATGGCCCAACGTCGAAAGCAGGTCGAGCGGGTCGCCCAGCCAAAGCAGGTCGCTCACCAGTGCGCGGATGCCGTGCGGACGCCACACCGGCGGCAACGCGCGAAACGATTCCGCCGGGCTGTCCGCGGCGTCGAGCGAAACGCCCTGCCAGAGCACCGGCGACTCGGCACTGCCGGCAATCGGGTGGCAGCCGCGCCCGGTCACGTACGCCCGGTGCGTGTAGCCCGTGTTGCCCGCCGCCGTGCACAGCGCCGCGGCCAGACCCACCGCCGCCCGCTGCTTCCGGCTGCCCGCAAGCGCCATCGACTTCGACCCGTCGAGCACCAGGTCGAGGTGCGGACATACTTCCTGCCGATAGAGCTTGACGATCATCTTGTCGGTCCGCGCGTACGCGGCCCAATCGAGGCGCCGCAGGTCGTCGCCCGGCTGATATTCCCGGTGGTCCATGAACTCCATGCTCTCGCCGGCCATGCGCCCCAATTGCGCCCCGGCCGTCCCCAACGGCGTCCGCCGCGGCGCCGCTAGGCAGTACCGGGCCCCGGCCTGCTGCCCTTCGGAAAGGAATTCAGTCGTGGAATCGGTCATGAGGGTTCCCGGGCATGGCGGCTCCTGCTGCGGATCGCGCAGCGGTTCATGCGAAGCGTTCGCAGGTTAGCGGCGCAGGTTGTCTTCTCTGCTGCATGCGAAGGGGACAGTCCCATTTTCGCGGCGAAATGATCGGTCGATTGAGTACACCGCCCAGTGTGCCGCGAAAATCGGGACAGTCCCCGTCGACGGTCCTGGTTCACGATCCTCTCAGAATAGGGTAATATGGCGGGCAACGCAACTGACACCGAGGTGGCTGTGCGGCAAGGTTTTTGGCAGGCTGGGAAGTGCCGCGAAGCGGCTGAGTTCGCCCAGTCCGGGGCCACATCCGTCGTTGTACACAAGTCGTGGCCGCCACCGGCCGGCTTGCCCGGCCTGGAGCGGTGGTCAGTCGGCTAAGACGGCGCAGGCTCCGTATCCGCCTTGCACGCTGCCGCCGCCGCCGGAGGCGGCGGCAGCGTGCAAGGAAGATGGTTCGGGTGAATCGTGCCCCCTTAGCTCACTGACCACGGCACCATGCGGGACAAGCCCGCAGGTGGCCCTTTGCTGCCTCCAATCCCGCAGCCGCGCATAGGTCGATACGCATTCTTGCCATCCATGGAGGTTGATTATGGAGTTGTTGAATTCAGTCGGCATCATTACCGGAGCCACCAGTGGCATTGGCTGGGCGACTGCCGAGCGGCTCAGCGCGGCCGGTGCGAAGCTGGTGCTTACCGGCCGGCGCCAGGAACGGCTCGACGAGCTTCTGGGCAAGCTGGGCACGGAGGCCGTCGCCATGGCCGGCGATATCGCCGATCTGGCGTTCCCCAAGCAGCTCGTCGACACGGCGCTGGCCCGCTTCGGCCAGCTCGATTTCGTGTTCAACAATGCCGGGATCATGAACATCGGCAATATCGACGAGGTTACCGACGAGGCCATGACCACGATGATCCGCGTAAACTACGAGGCCGCGGTGCGATTGGCTTACGCGGCGCTGCGCGTGTTCAAGCCCCAGGGGCGGGGCGATTTGATTACCACTTCGAGCATTCTGGGGCTAAAGGTGCGGGCGGGCGTGGCCGTCTACGCCGGCACGAAGTATGCCGTCGAGGCGCTATCCGAGTCGCTGCGGCTGGAACTGGCCGGCACCGGCGTACGCGTGATGGTGGTCGAGCCGGGCTACACCGCCACCGATCTGCAAAGCCACTGGAAGCCGCAGCAGAAGCTGATGCTCAAAGCAGTCACCAAACCGGTCCAGCCGGACGATATCGCCCGCGCCGTTCAGTTCATGCTGGAACAGCCCAGCCACGTCGTCATTCCCCGCCTGCTCATGCTACCCGCTGAGCAGACGCTCTAGCGCAACCCCTTGGTCCGCAGATAGGTAGGGTGGGTCAAACAAGCCGTTTCTTTGGTGGGCCATCGGTCGCTACGGCCGACTTCGATCCAAGCGGCGGGCCGTGAATCAGCTTGGCTACGGCTTGTGCTGGCCCACCAACGATTCACGCGACCTCGACCCACCCTACATCGTCATGAACCATCCGGGCTAGCGCAGCCCCTTGGTCCGCAGCAGGCCGTCCGCCCACTGGGCGTCGTGCGGATTCAGCGGCGGATGGGGTTCCGCCGCGTAGTCCAGGTCGTCGTAGCGCCCGTTCCGGTAGCAGCGGTTCACGATGGACTGCAAATCGAGCGGAACGTCATCGTCCTGCGCACGCAGCGGTATGGCAAGAACCGGCAGCCGGTGACTGAGCGGCATGGCGTAGATGTCCACGGCATTCGGTTTCGCGGCACGAAACACGCAGGCCTGGTAAGTGGTCCGGTGGGATGGCGGAGTCCGTTCCGGCGGCAATAGAAGGATGCGGCGACCGGTGCGCGTAAGATCCACCTCGACCAGGTTCGCCCCCGCCGCCCGCACCTCCCGCTGCTTTTGGCGATAGAGTTCCTGCCCTTCTCCGGGTACCTTATTGGACGGGCTGAGGAATTCGATGACCGTGACGACGCGATTTCCGGTAGCGGCGTCGACAATCTCCATGTAACTCTGGGTGACTGGCTCGTTATCGAGATGGACCTGCAAGGGGACATCGACCATAACTCCGGCCTCCGCCCCTGCGGATGCCGCCGGTGATCTTCTATGCTCCACCACGTGGACATCCGGATAGATCCCTCGGTATTCCGACTCCTCCGACTCGACAAACACACGCTGCTGCACTCGAACCCGCAACGACTCGGGCAGTTCGAATTGCAGCATGTCGCCCGTGTAGATGATGAGTCGTTGATGCACCTCGGGCCAATACGGCTCCAGATAAGGGTCCATACCGGGAAATGGGCTTTCCATGAACTGCACTCCGGCATTGTCGGGCTCGGTGAGGCTCTACTTGGGCATTGTAACCGGAGAACCCCGGCGTGCGAAGTGGGGACGAGAGTAGGTGCGAGAGTGGGCCGATTTCGGCCCACGGTCAGGGCACGCTCAGAAATCACTTGGTCCATTGGCCGGCACGGCGTATGCCTGATCGCTCCCTCACCGCCTGCGAAGCCACCGCGCAGGCAACCAGCGGCCGATGACCTTAGCGAGCAGTCCAGGGCGGGGCTTCGGCTCCAAGGCGTCCACCACCTCGCCCATGAACGCGTAACGTTGCTGGCGGTCTTTCGCCAGCATGCGCTGGAAGGCCTGATCGACGTGTTCCGGCACGTCGCCGCGGGCGGCGCGCAGGGAGGGGATGGGCTTGGTCGTATGCGCCGTCAGCTTGTCCATGAGCGACTTGCCGCCGTACGGCGGCTTGCCGGTGAGCATGAAGTGCAGCGTGCAGCCCAGCGAGTACACGTCGCCCCGCTGGTCGACCGAACTCGCGTCGACCGCCTGCTCCGGCGCGAGGTACTCGGGCGTGCCCATCATCTGGCCCATTTGCGTCAGGTCGTCCTCTTCCTGGGCCACCGAAGCCGACTCGCCCAGCTTGGCCAGGAACAGGTTGCTGATCTTCACCTGCCCGCGAATGTCGACCCAAAGCACGTGCGGCTTGATGTTCCGGTGGAACACGCCATGCAGGTGCAATTGCATGAGTCCGCGCGCCGCCTGCACCGTGTAGTCGACCGCCTGCTCGACTCCCAGCGGGCCAAGCTGCCCGATCATGGTGGCCAGGTTCGCGCCCACCACGTACTCGGTGACCAAATACGGCACGCCTTGGTGAACGCCGGCCTCGTGGCCGGTAATGAGGTTCGGATGGTCGAGCTTGCAGGTAATGTCCTGCTCGCGGCGGAAGCGGCGGAGCGATTCCGGGTTCCGCGCGGCGTCGGCCGGCAGCATTTTGAGCGAAACGAGCGTTTGACTCGGTACGTGGATCGCCCTGTACACCTCGCCCAGCTTGCTGGCGTAGATCGACTCGAGTACGCGGTAGTTGCCGAACATGCCCTCGCTTACCGCCGGGCCGGCCGCGGCGGTGGCCTCGGGCTTCACGGCCGGGGCCGCCGCCTCCGACGCCTCCGCGTCGGCCGGCTTGGCCGCCTTCAGCACGCAGTCGTAGGCCGCCCGGCGCTTCGGGTCGGTCAGGCACACCCTCGCACGCGAAACCTCGTTGAGCAGCCGTTCGGCCATCGCCGCGTTCGGTCCCGTCTGGAACGTGCGCAGGAAGCCCATCCGCGCGTCGGCCGCGGCGTGGATCACGTCGGGATCCGCCTCGAACGCCGCCACGCCGAGCAGCCGGTACAGCGTGGGCGGTTGCTCTTCCGGCGGAATCGCCAGCCATTTGTGATACGGGTTGAAGGTGTTTTGCATGGTCTCGCCTTGTTGTTCTACCAGTCCGCGTACGGTTTTCCGCCGTCTGGACGAAGGCCGCGATGGCAGTGGTCTGGGGCATCGGCAAGCCATAAGCCATTGTACACAACCGGCACGCGTTCCGAAACGGGCCGCCGCCCTCGCAAACCACATCGGCATCCAGGTTGCGTCTTGCGGTCTTCTTGGCCCGGGAGAACCGCGAAGGTTGTGCATGCAGGTTACATCCTGCGGTTCTTGGCCCCGGAGGGGCCCGGAGGTTGTAGCCACGGGTGGAGCGCAGTCCGACGACAGTCGGGCCAAGCGCAACCCGTGGTTCCCGTCCCGCACGACCCCACAGCCCCGGCAGGAGCGGCAGGATGCGCGTTCAATCGAACACATACCGTTCGTCGAACTCGATTTCGTGCGCGCGGAGCAGACGCAGCAGTTCGGTCTTGAAATCGAACTGTTTGTGATGCTCGGCTTGCCCTGCAATGTAGTCCTTAACAGTTTCCTCTTGCGATTTGCTCACGGAGAACACCCCATACCCTTCCTGCCACGCAAACGCGCCAAGTTTCGGATAGTTCTCATGCACCCACTTGGATGAACCTGCCTTCACTGCCCGCATCAGGTCGGCTACGGCCCGATCGGTCCGCCATCGGAAATAGAGATGGATATGGTCCGCCGTACCGCCAATACTGTAGAGGTTGCCCTTCTCCGCCCTTACGACGCCCCCAATGTACGGATGGAGACGATCGGCAACATTGGCATCGATCCACGGTCTGCGCTCCTTGGTGCTGAATACAGCATGCAAGAGAATCTGTGAGTACGTGCCGGGCATGACGTCTCCTTTCTGGTCGGTCCATTTCTTTCGCCCCTACCGGGGCTTTCGGGGAATTGGGGGAACCTCCACCACGGGTTCCGCATCGAGGCGGCGACAGCGCCGCCTCAACGCTCCACCCGTGGCTACATTCTTGCGCCCCTCCGGGGCAAAACACCCATTTCGCGCCTACCAGCCGCCACGAAGGCGCCATTTTCGCCCCGGAGGTGCGCGAAGGTTGTAGCCACGGGTGGAGCGCGGCCCGACGACAGTCGGACCAAGCGCAACCCGTGGTTCCCGTCGCGCGCATCCGATTAGCCCCGGCAGCAGCGATTTTTTGGGGGCGATTGATTGGACCTTGAGGGGCGGTGGTCAGCGGAAGCGGAAGTCGAGCTTAAAGCCGTAGAGCCAAGG
>JAVEUP010000427.1:0-2573 GCA_034005525.1 Thermoguttaceae bacterium
GACCAGCAAGGCGATGATCTGCTCCGCGGGCGGCAAGGGTGGGGGCGGCTTCACCCCTTGCTCGGCGCGCCGCTTCTGCTGACGCTCCCGAGAGATCTCAGCCAAGGAGAAATAGACAAACTGACCGCCGAACTTTCGGCGAGTGAGGCAATTCCGTTCGATGAGCCGGGAGAGGGCAGGCCGCACATTCTTCACGTGCAATTGTTGCTGCAACTGCTCCGGGGTCATGCCGGCTTTGCTGTGCTCGACCAGGGCGATCATGGTTTCGGTCAGCGGGCCCCACTTGCTGAAGCGGATGCCCTGGTAGGCCCACAACCCCCGCTCGTCGAATTGCGGGATGTCGGCGAGCGTGTAGAAGCGGCCATTGAAGTTGTAGCTGGTCCAATATCCGCACGACTTCAGCAACCGCCACGCGGTCATGGACGAACAGCCGGCAGTCCGAAGCAATTCGTTCCTGGTGAGCACCTTCTTCCGCCGAAAGGCATCGCGCAGATGCTGGGCTTGAAAACGTGGGGTTCGCATGGTTCCATCCTGTAACGGTATGGTGGTAACTATATGTCCGCAAATAGTTACCATCATAGCAATTATCGGCCATCCTGCCAAGGCGACTTCACCTTGCTCGGCCAAAAAACCCGCGGAATTCGCCATATTCGAGAAGCCATCGAGATTGCAGCACCTTGGCATTATGGTAAAGTGCCAACAATTCGGTTCACCTTAAGTGCTTGTGGCGAAATGACTTATCGAGAATCTCACCGGGATTTTGGTGTGATAGGGCTTGCCCCGCGGGAGCCGTGGTCAGTCAGCTAAGCGAGCATGGTTCACCCGAATATCTCCCCTGCACGCTGCCGCCGCCGGAGGCGGCGGCAGCGTGCAGGGGAGATAGGGAGTCTGGACGCCGTCTTAGCCGACTGACCACCGCTCCTGGCCGGGCAAGCCCCATCGTTCCGAGATTTGGTTGGCATAGAGTTTGCGGTCAGGCGGCTTCCGCGTCTTCAGGTTGGCACTGTTCCTCGTAGATTGCCACGAGACGGTCGATCAGATTTTCTTGGCGGAGGAGCCGTTGCGGAAGGCGGCCTACCGTGCGGGTCTTCTGGCGATTACGCCAGTAGGTCCATGGAGGGGCTGACTGGCCGGTCAGGGCCAACTTGGCCGGAAGGTGAGAAAGATCCCCCAGGATTCGTTCCACGCATTGCGGGTTCTGCAGATTCGGAATCAGCATGATTTCCGGCGGCAGACACTGGAAGTCGAGGGTCAGCTTCTTCCGGCCGTGGCGTTGGCGGCAATATCGTTTCACCTTGGCCCAGTGGCTCTCCAATCGATTCGTCGTCCGCTCCTCTGACGCCGCGGGAAACAACATGGACCAATAACGATCCAAATGGTCCACGATGATCGCGTACCGCACAGCATACGATGGCTCGGCGCAGTTCTCCGCCTGGTTGCGAAACTCCTCACGCAGGGCTTCCAGGGCCTGCTGCATGGCCGCGTTCTGCTCCGCTTCCAGCGCGTACGGATCATGCAGAGGGCTTCCTCCCCGCGACGAAAGCCGCATTGCCGTTCGCAGACGAGTGAACAACTGCCACGCGTGCTCAAATTCATCGGCCGCCTTCTTCACACGCTTGTCGTTCAAGTAATCCTGGAGCATTCTCCACAGATTCCCAAGGACTTGGGGCACCCGATGACGCACGGCCGGTTCGTCCAGCAACCGCTCCAACGCCGCTGCGGCCCGGCTCACCCGGCGATGCAAATACAGTAAATACGGGTCGAACGGATAGCCCTGGCGACGGCCGTCACTGGGGTAGTCCAGAATCCATTGATGAACCGCCACGAGCACTTCGCGGCCGAGTACGTCAGCCGGCACCTTGGTGGCTCTCCCGATCAGCAATTGGGCGAGACTGGTGGGATCCTCGACATGGTCGCGCAGCCACACGGATTGGCCGCGGCGTTGTTCCTTCAGCCGAGGCTGGAGCTTGAGCTTGCGGACCAATGCTCGCAGGGCCGCTTGTGGCTCTGCGTACAAGTCTTCTCCGATGTCTCGCAGCAAGTGGAAGTGGCACGCGCGATGCGCCACGGCCGACCCCCAGACGGCCTCGCAAGCGGCCGCCATGGCATCCCCCAGATCGTGCAGAACCTCATGGGGCCTCCCGAATCGCGCAGTGGCCTCATGAAGGCAGGGAGCGATGTCATCGGCACTTTCCGTGGGGATCTTCCATGCCTCCAAACATAAGCCACTTTCGGCATCCAGCACACCAAAGAAAGCCGGTGTGCCGGGCTCCACCGTGGCGTCCATCAACCAGACGCTTTTCGCATGCTGTTGAAACCCATCACGCAACAGCGGCGCCGCGTATTGCCGGTGAAGATGGCCGAAGTAGTACAAGAACTTCAGCATCAGATCATGCAGGCTGCTGAAGGGGATATTCAGTAGGCGCAGTTCAGTCGCGATGTCCTGGAGTGCTCTTCCTTCCAGGAATGTCTGCACGCCGACATGGGCGATCAGGTCGTACCCATACTTGCCCCCTTTGGGAACCAAACGGCCCAAAAGGGGCGAATGCCGCACTTGATAGTCGCCCGTGGTG
>JAVEUP010000428.1:0-2572 GCA_034005525.1 Thermoguttaceae bacterium
TTACAGCCGCCCGGCAGTTGCCGCGGAAAATAATCCAACTGGCCAGAAGCCTCATGGCCTTGGCCGCTTAGCAAGTCTCATTTTTCAGAAAGTGCAGACTCTTTTCGAGTGCCACACTTTCCCGGCACTGCGTCCGGCGCGAGTAAGGTTCGAGCGGCATTTCCCTTGGTCGGTCCCCTTCGCTCCACGGACTCCGCAGCCGCCTTCAGTCCCGGCCTTGTCCGCCCGCTTCTTCGGTGCTATGGAATCGTTCGCCCCAAGGCGGTCCTGGAAACTGTACCGGACACCTTTAATTCGCCCCCGGAACACAGCACATAGGCGAAGGAGCAGTCCCAGCCCTCGCTCAGGGCCTTTTGCATGACGATGAAGCGAATGGGACAATCGTGGCTGAAAAGATCGACCCCGGCCAGCTTGCGCGGGGCGCCCGTCACCACGGCCACCTGCTCGTCGGGCACGCGGAAATCGTCGGCCAGCGACTGGTGCAGGACCTCGACGGTAAGTGTGTCCTTCGTTTGGCTTTTCGGCTGCGCCTGCAATAGCACGATCGGGCGAATGTACTCGCCCGTTTGCTCTTCCTCTTTGCGGGCTACCTCCTCAAGGCGGCGCTGCCTCTTGACCGCCTCGGACAGAACCTCTTTCCACTCCGATCGGGTTTCCAGCTTGATGGGCGCCCGGGCTTCGCCTCGCCGCCGCTCGACCTGCGCTCGCTCTACTTGCTCGACTCGTCCACCGGAACTAGGGCGAGCCGGAAGCCCAGGAGGAAGTTCCGGAAGTCCGGCGAGTCCCTGAGGCGGTACGCCGACCGGCAGGACCAGGCGTAGTAGCCCCAGCAACCGCCGCGAGACACGCGGCGCGAGCCCGACGCAGGACCCTTCGGATCGTCCACCGGCGAGTTCGCGTAGTAGTCGCTGGCAAACCAGTCGGCGCACCACTCCCACACGTTACCATGCATGTCGTACAAACCAAATCCGTTCGCACTGTAGGACCCTACCGACACCGGGTGACCGGAAGACCAAGACTGGTTGAATCTCGCTTGATCGCTCGTCAAGTCGTTGCCGAAGTGAAACCGGGTGGTCGTCCCCGCCCGGCATGCATACTCCCACTCGGCCTCCGTCGGCAATCGATACTCTCGACCCGCAGAACGCTCCGCAGGTAGCGCCGAAAGCTTCCGGCAAAACTCCACCGCGTCGTTCCAACTGACGTTCTCCACCGGGAACCGGCTCGTGTCCTGACCCGAAACCCGGTCGCTATTGCGCCCATCTCGCGAGAACGCACTCGGGTTCGTACCCATCACGCGCTCGTACTGGCCTTGCGTCACCTGATACATGCCAAAGTAGAACGGCCGGGTGATCCGCACACGGTGCTGCGGGCCTTCGTCGCTGTCGCGACCCTCCTCCGAATCCGGCGAGCCCATCATGAACTCGCCCGGTGGAATCAGCACCAGCTTCATGCCAATGCTGTTGGTGATCTCCCGCGGTCGGCCCAGGTGTTTCGACCATGCCTCCTGGTGGCCACGAGCCTGCTGCGAACTATACGGGGCTACGGCCAAGGGCGGAGGAGGCTTGATAGGCTCGACCCTCACCGGAAGGCGAGCAAGCACGATGTCGCCGGTGATCGCGCCGCGAAATTCCGGGGTCTGCACGTAGCCCCGCCGGTTCCGAATCACGAAACTCCGAGTCTGCCGGTTCGCGTAGCGGAAAAGGTCCAACAGCGATACCTGGCCCTCCTCGTCGACCGCCTTGCCCCGGAGGCCCTCCAGCACGTAGTACAGGAACACGCCGTGGCCGAGGTCTGGGTCCTCCCACGAAATCTGACCCGGCGCCGAACTGCTCAGCACCACCGTCCCCTCCGGCGGATGCCGCAACTGCTCGCCCAGCTTCTCCAGGCTCTTCTTGTAATCCGCCTCCGGGGTACGCCGGCCGGCCGGTCGAGGATCGTTCCGGCAGTCGACCAGCAGCACCTTCTGACTCGCCGCTGACGCCTCCAACTCCCGGTAGATCATATCCAACGGAATCATCGTGGTCTCCGGGGTGTCCACGCTCGCGTCGGTCGGGCAGAAGTAGCTCTTCCCGTCGATGTGCATTCCGTGCCCGCTGAAGCTGATCAGCACCAGATCGTTCTTCTCGGCCACCTTCAGCACGGCCGCGATCTCCCGCTGGATATTCCGCCGCATCGGCAGGTCGGCCGCGTCGGCGGCCCCGTCGACCAGCAGGAACACGTTTTCCTTTGGGAACCCTGCGTCGATCAGCCGCTCGTACAACGCCCGCACGTCGGCCACGCAGTAATTCAGATTGCCCAGCTCGGCGTACTGGTTCACGCCCACCAGCACGGCCCACCGCTGGCCCTCCGGCTCCGCCCGCGCCGCCGGCTGAGCCCACGCCAGCCAGCCCAGCACCAACCCCAGGGCCAGTACGGCTTTGACGCTCATCCGCCTTGTCTGAAATCGCATGAGTTTTTCTCCCATCGTGCTTGGAAGCTGCCATGTGGGAAAGGCGAAATTAACGGACGGCGCGTACCTTCTACGGGACCGCCGGGGGCGGTTTTTGAAAAGGCCTCAATTCCGACGCGGGTG
>JAVEUP010000052.1:0-41369 GCA_034005525.1 Thermoguttaceae bacterium
AAGACGCCGAACCGGTTGCTGATTCAGTCGGACGTCAGCTACTCCGGCGCGAGAGTGAACATTTGCCACTGGTGGATCGAAGACATCGCCGGAGCCGAGGTTGGAAACGAGTAGGTTGACGTCTGGAGTTGGCTTGCGGTAAAATGAGACCATGCTCAGTCGTGCCCGTTGTATCGAAGACGGTCTGGTTTGCCGTATCCTGAATCGCTCCAATGCACGGATGACCTTGTACAGGAAGGCGAGGATTACGACGCCTTCGTCGCGTACTGAGGAGGTGCGCGCGATGACAAGGCCTGGCAGCTTTAGGCCGACCGGTCGGTCCCCTGCCCGCTGGACTGGCGAATCACTGAATAAGGAGTTGGTTCGATGATAGCTTCACAGGGTGTCATTCATGGCAAGACGATCGAACTGGAGCAGGAGTTGGGGCTCGCCGAAGGACAGCGGGTTGCGGTGGAGGTGCGTCTCGTGGACGAGCCGCCCGCTTGGCTGGAACGGTTTGTAGTGGACCCGGCCGTGAACCCAGGGAAGTTGGTGGTCAAAGGAACGCGATTGCTGGTCGACGACCTTGTCCGGCTGGTAGAGGAGCAACGGAACGACGGGGAACTACGGCAGCTTCACCCGGAATTGACGCCGGCGGATGTGGAGGCTATCCGAGAGTATGCGCGAGTGCCTGGAGGACTGCGGCAATCGTTCGGCGGCTGGGCCGAGGACTCTGAGGAATTGGATATGTACCTGGAATGGACGCGCCAACAGCGCAAGGTGCGGCGACGGGAGCCCGAAGAGTGAGTTTCCTGCTGGATACAGATATTTGCTCGGCCCAGATGAAAGCCAATGCCCGCGTGCATGGCCGGTTCATTCAGTATGGCGGCCGGTTATCGATCTCGACCGTGACGCTGGGGGAGTTGAACGTGTGGGCGTTGCGCGCCCAGGCGTCCCCAAAGCGAATGCAATCCTTACACAATCTGCTTCAGGAGGTGCAGGTACTAGCCCTGGACGATGCGGCGGCACACAAGTTCGGGGAAGTGCGCGCTTGGCAATTGGATCGCGGCCTCGGCAGCCCGGATCTGGACCTGCTTAACGCCGCGATTGCCCTGGTTCACAACCTGACCCTGGTGACGCACAATGTCCAAGACTATGCCAACATCCCCGGCCTCCAGGTCGTCGATTGGATCAACCCATAGTGCGTTTTCCGTCTTCCGGGTTTGAAGACATTGCCGGAGCCCAAGCCGCAAACGAGTAACCGGCGTTGTGATTACTCCGGCGACCGTTTCCATGAATCCAAATCGGAGTGCAATCATGCAACACCATCTACTTTCGCGCCTGGCTGCACTGGCCTTGCCGGTCGTGCTGGCCGGATGCGGGTCCGCGGAACCGTACGATACAGTATCCGTTTCCGGAACCATCCACTACGTGGACGGCTCCCGGATTCCTGCCAGTCGAATCACGTTGTTCTTCGTCCCGCAGGTACCGGCGGTCGATGCGAAGACTCACCCGCGCAATGCCACCGCGGAAGTGAACGTGGAGGACGGCACGTTCTCCAATGCAAGCACGTTCAGCTTTGGCGACGGAGTGATTCCCGGCACGCAGAAAGTTTTGGTCCGCGCGTACAGCGAAAATGACGAGCCAAGCCCGGCTGTGCCGCAGAAATACGGCGACTCCGATACGAGCCCTTTGGAAGTCCAAATTGAAGGAAAGACCAAGTCGCTGGTGCTGGAAATCGAGAAGCCATGAGCCGCGGTTCGCGAGGCCAAGATTCGATGGGTTGAAATGCGGCAGAGGCGGCAGCATGAAAAGAGTCTGAGCCGCTTGGCAGATGACAGTTGGGCAGCCACAACAAGTCGCTACACGAGCAACAAGGAGCAACCTCTCATGACGTTTCGATCCGCGCTGATTCTATTGCTTGCCCTTTCGCTTCTGCCGGCCGTCGCGCCGGCGGCGGAGTCGCCGAAAGACTGGCCCTCGGCCATCGTGCCGAAGGTGTACTTCACGCCCGGGCCGGAGTATTCGGACAAGGTGCGCATGTTTCAGGGGATTCCAAGTCTCGAACGGGCGCCGAACGGTCGGCTTTGGGCCACCTGGTACGGCGGCGGCGTGACGGAAGATCGTCACAATTATATCATGCTGGTCACAAGCGGCGACGATGGAAAGACGTGGTCGGACCTGAAGGCGGTGATTGATCCCGACGGAGACGGTCCGGTCCGCGCGTTCGATCCGTGTCCGTGGGTCGATCCCAACGGCAAGCTGTGGCTGTTCTGGTGCCAGGCAACGCGCGGTGGGGGCGGCGATCCGGTTACCTACGCCATGACCACGGAGAATCCGGGAGAGGAAAACACAACTTGGTCGGAGCCGCGGTTCATTCACGACGGCGTGATGATGTGCAAACCGACGGCCCTTTCCGACGGCACGTGGCTGCTGCCGACGGCCATCTGGGGCCGTGACGAAAGCTGCCGGATCGTGGCCTCGACCGATCGCGGCGCAACGTGGACGCTTCGCGGCGCCGCCGGTGTTCCCGAGCGGAAAGACCGCAACTGCGACGAGCCGATGCTCGTCGAACGCAACGACGGGACGTTGTGGCTTCTTGTGCGAACTAGTTACGGGATCGGCGAGAGCACGTCCGCCGACGGCGGTCGGACGTGGACGCCCGTTATGCCATGGTCGGTCAAGCATACAACGTCGCGGTTCTTCATCCGCCGCCTGAAGTCAGGAAACCTGCTGCTGGTCAAGCACGGCGCACTCGACCAGCGCGCCGGCCGATCGCACCTGACGGCCTATCTGTCCGACGACGACGGCAAGACGTGGAAGGGGGGGCTGCTGCTGGACGAACGCGGCGGTGTTTCCTATCCCGATGGCGCCCAGGCGGAGGACGGGGCCGTCTACATCATTTACGACTTCGACCGAACGGGAGAGAAGTTCATCCACATGGCCGTCTTCACCGAGGAAGACATCCTGGCCGGGAAATGCGTGAGCGATCAGGCCCGGCTGGGCGTTGTGGTGAACAAGGCCGACGGGGTCAATCCGAACCGTGGCGGACGGGCGGCCGCCGCCAAGATCGAGTACAACGCCAACGCCGACGGCAAGCCCATGCTGGCCGGCGAACCGGCCGAACTCGAACCGGCAACCGTGAGCGTGGAGCCGGTCAAACCTGGGGCCACGCTCTTCACAAACCGCGACTACCGAATACGCGACATCCCCAAGCCGTTGGCCGGGAAGCGGTTTGTCCACGGCAGCATTGACGGCGTACGCGCCACGTGCCGCAAGACGGGCGTTGTCTTCGTTGTCACGCCATCGAAAGGTCGCAACACGGACAGCTTGGCCGCCGACCTCACCGAGCAGGGCTTCTCGAAGGTCAACCTTCCCGAATTCCTGCTGTTCGACGAGGCGAACGCCCCGGGCAACGTCTGTACCACCTACCAGAAGGTGCTTGAGACGGGCGAGACGCTGAAACTGGGAAAATGGGGCGTGGTGGTCTTCTAGCAACACCAAGGAGATTGTGACGTGATACAAGGAACAATACGGACTCGCTTCGCGCCCCCGCCAACCTCGATGGAGCACGTACGAGCCCATACGCCGGTACGCCTCGTCGCCAGGGCCGTACTGCTTGCGGCAGTATGCTTTGCCGGTGCTAGGAGTGGCGATGCGTGCGATTTAATGGGCTATTCGTTCAATAAGGAAGTGAACGCCCACGAACTGATGGCCCGGTTCCGCGAACTTTCGAAGAGAAACCGCGACGGTTGGGGAATCGGCTTCTATACCGACGCCTCGCCAACCGTCTTCAAGGAACCGATTCCGATCGGCCAAAGTGCCCTGGCCGAGACGCTCATCGCCAATCGGTTGACAAAGTCGAAGCTGTTCATCCTGCACCTGCGGGCAGCGAGCATTGGTGAGCCGTCCCAGCGGAACACACACCCATGGGTACGTGAGTTGAACGGCACGGAATACACCATGGCCCACGTGGGCGGAGCCGACAAACGATTGTGGAAGAAGGTGGAATTGGGCCGATTCAAGCCGGTCGGAGAGAATTGCGCCGAGTACATGTTTTGCCATATCGTGGGTGAGATTGAGAAGCGTGGTGTTGTCACGTGGGATCGTGAAGCGTTCGATTGGTATCATCAGGTTTTGAAGGCCGTTAATGAGGTGCAGACCACCAGCCACCTGGTTTCCGATGGAACGCACCTGTTCGCCTACAGTAGCCAGCGAGGCACGTGGCTTTCCTACGCGAGGCGCGAGATGCCTGCCGCCGCGGAAAGTGCTGCCGAGCCGGCGGTTGGCGTCGTCGTTGCCCGTAATGGCCACAACCTGGCCGAGCCGGGCGAGGAGTGGACGAAGATCGAGCCGGGACATCTTGTCGTGTTTAAAGACGGGAACGTCGTGTATTCGTCCGAAGCCACGCGACAGCAATAGAAGAGAGCATTCTCCTTTTGAATACACAAGCCATCCGCCACTTCCGTACCCTGCTCAACCGGCGGGCTGTCTGGGGGCCGTTCTCCAAAACGGCCGACCCGGCCGTCGTCGAGGCCATCGGCCATGCCGGTGCTGACTTCATCATTCTCGACATGGAGCACGGGCCCTGCTCGCTCCGCGACCTGGAACACCTGATTCGCGCGGCAGAATTGGCCCAAGTATTGCCCATCGTTCGCGTCCCGGAGCAGGGTTGGCAGATGATCGGCGCGGCGCTCGACGTGGGCGCCGGTGGCGTGCAGATGCCGCAGGTGCGTTCGGCCGACGACGCCCGGCGGCTGATCCGACACGCCCGGTTCGCGCCTCTGGGCGACCGCGGCGTGTGCCGCCACGTGCGTGCCGCCTGCTATTCGTCGCTCGACAAGCAAGCGTATTTCGCGGCGGCGAACGAGGCCGTGCTGGTAGCCCAGCTTGAGGGAAAAGAGGCGTTGGCGAGCATCGACCAGATTCTTGCCGTCGAGGGCATTGACGTCATATTCATCGGTCCTTACGACCTTTCACAGTCACTGGGCGTCGCCGGGCAGACTCAGCATCCAACGGTCATCGAAGTCGTTAGCGGCATCGTCCGCCGCGCTGCGGAGGCCGGAATCCTGACCGGAACCTTCGTCGAAACCATGGAGGAGGCCACCTTCTGGCGCGAGCGCGGCATACGTTATGTTTCGTACGGAGTCGATATCAGCCTGCTGTATGGCTGCGTGCATGGGCTGGTGGAACAGTTTCGGGGCCATGACGGCAAGATGCCACTGGCCGGAATGCACGCAGGCAGAAAAGTCCGGCAGGATGCGGGGTGAATCGGTTTCCGGGGGTGTTGCCCCAGGTTGTTTTGCAGGAGTCGTGGCCGCGGATTTTCACCCTCCCGCGCAGCGGGAGGGTCGGGCTCATAGGCCCGGGGAGGGCGCGTACCCGTGGTAGCCAAATCATTGGCGGGGCACACAGCGGGCCCCACCCGGCCGCTACCGCGTCCGACCTCCCCGTAGGGGAGGTGACCGTGGCCGCGGTTTTTCACCTTCCCGCGCAGCGGGAGGGTCGGGCTCAGAGGCCCGGGGAGGGCGCGTAGCCGTGGTAGCCAAATCACTGGCGGGGCACACAGCGGGCCCCACCCGGCCGCTACCGCGTCCGACCTCCCCGTAGGGGAGGTGAGGGTGTTGCGGCTGGACCGGAAGGAATATCCATGAACGAGTCGGAACCAACTCGCGCGGACGGCGCGGCGCTCTCGCTGCCGGCCCGCGTCGGACGCATGATTCTGGCCGTGGGGCCGGGCATCTTCTGCATTGGCTACACGGTGGGAACCGGCAGCGTGACGACGATGTGCAAGGCAGGTTCGATGGTCGGGCTCGACCTGCTGTGGCTCCTGGCGCTCTGCTGTCTGTTTATGGGTTTCCTCATGGAAGCGTTCGGCCGGTACGCCGTGGTCACGGGGCAAACGGCCATTCACAGCTTCCGGGAACACCTGTGGGGCGGGCGGACGATCGCCGTGCTCGTCGTGCTGGGTGTGGTGGCTGCGCAGTACGGCGCCATCATGGGCATTCTCGGGCTGTGCTCGTCGATGATCGTCGAAGTGGTCCAGGAGCACGCACCGGGCGTGCCGCTTTCGCCCTACTGGGCCGGGCTGGGAGTGGCAATCGGCATTCTCACCGTTCTGTACTCGCTGGTGCTGGTCGGCCGGTACGCCTTCTTCGAGAAGGTGCTGGTGTTCTTCGTCACGCTCATGGGCATCGCCTTCCTGGTGTCGATGGTCGTGGTCATGCCGCCGGCCGGCGTGTTTGCGGCGGGGTTGGTTCCCAAACTGCCGCAGGCGGAGGGCGCGTTCGTGCTCGTGCCCGCCATGGTCGGCACCACCATGGCGGCGGCCACGTTCGTCGTGCGACCGCTGCTGATGAAGGGGAAGGGCTGGGGCGCCGGGCAGCGGCGGGAACAAACCCGCGACAGCGTCACTGCCGCCGTGCTGATGTTCGTCATCAGCACGGCCATTATGGCCAGCGCCACGGGCGCCTTGCTTGCGACCAGCCAAGTGGTCGAGCGGGCCATGGACATGGTCAAGGCGCTGGAACCAGCGGCCGGAGGGTTCGCCGTGGCGCTGTTCTTCGCCGGGGCCCTCAGTGCGGGGCTCTCGTCGCTGTTCCCCATTATGATGGTCGCACCGCTTCTGATTGCCGATTATCGCAACGGCCAGATGGAGACGCGTACGCCGCTGTTCCGCATCCTTTGTGCCGTGGCGTGCCTGGTGGGACTGACTGTACCGCTGCTAGGGTTCAACCCCATCCAGGCGCAGATTGTCAGCCAGATTGGCGGCGTGTTCGTCCTGCCGCTGAGCATCGCCGCGATGATTTACCTGGTGAACCGGCGCGACCTGATGGGCGAGCACCGCGCAGGGATCGTCTTGAACGTCGGCCTGGCCGCCGCGTTTCTGTTTGCCCTGGCAATCACCTACACCGGCGGCATCGCCATCGTGGAACAGATTGGTCAGTACTTCGGGCCTCAATAATCTGGGCTGCGCGTTACGCCGGGAGTTCATGCCCGGTCAGCCGCTCGTAGGCCTCGACGTACTTCTGCCGGGTCTTTTGGACGACGTCGTCGGGCAGGGCGGGCGGCGGACTGTTCTTGTCCCAATCGGTCGAGGACAGCCAATCGCGAACGAACTGCTTGTCGAATGACGGCTGCCCGCGGCCCGGCTCGTAGGCGTCGGCGGGCCAGAACCGGGAGCTGTCCGGGGTGAGCATTTCGTCAATCAAGATGATCTCGCCGTCAACCTGACCGAACTCGAACTTCGTATCGGCGATGATGATACCCCGCTGCTGCGCATACTCGCAGCCGCGTTGGAAGATAGCCAGACTGCGGCGGCGCAGCTCCTCGGAAACGTCGCGACCGACGATCTCGACCATGCGGTCGAAGGAAATGTTCTCGTCGTGCCCGGTCTCGGCCTTGGTCGCAGGGGTGAAGATCGGCTCGGGAAGCTCGGAACTCTCGACCAGGCCGGCGGGGAGCGGTATGCCGCACACGGTCCCGTTGCGTTGGTACTCTGCCCAGCCCGACCCGGCCAGGTAGCCGCGCACCACGCATTCGATCGGCACGACTTGCGTCTTGCGGCCGAGGGTCGTCCTTCCCCGGAGCGCGTCGCGATCGGCCGTTTCGGGCAAGTCCATCTGGTCCACGTCGGTGGTAATCAGGTGGTTCGGCTCGTCCAGCCGGGCGAACCAGAACGCGGCAATCTGGGTCAGGACCCGGCCTTTGTCGGGAATGCCAGTGGGCAGTACCCAGTCGAACGCACTGAGCCGGTCGGTGCTGACAAGCAGCAGCTTATCGCCCATTTCGTAGACGTCGCGGACTTTGCCGCGGCGACACGACAGGCCGGGTAATGCAGATTCCAGTAGTACAGATTGGCCCATGGCACTTACGGGGAGCGAGTACAGGGCTCCCCCCCAAACAATGGTTTCGGTTACGCGGGCAGTCTCCGGTGAACTGCCGGGGCGAAGCATACACCACGGCGCCGCCGCCGACAAGTAGCGCACCACCGTGTGCCGAGAAATCTTGCCGCACACCGGCTGCCCAGCCGATTGCCACTCAGGGAGCCGGACGATAGACTGGACTATTTAGTCTGCTTCACGCCATCCGGCCATCTGCCTCTCCTCCGAGGAACTGAACGCGATGGGAGTTATGCGGTTTCGCATCCACCCGCCCGAACGGCTGACCGACGAGATGGTCCAGCAGGCGTACCTGACCGGTCTGGATCGCGTCGCCTGGCGGGTTGAGTCGAGCGCTGAGAACGGGGTTCTATCGCTATACCGGTCGACGTCCGAATCGGCAAATCTGCACATGCCCTGGCACATCGAACGCCACGGCATGATAACGGTTTCGTCCGGCAGCCTCATGGAGCGCCCGGCACCCTATCTGATACCGCTGGAACTCGCCCGCGGCACGCTCAGCCAACTCCGCGATCAACTCTCGGACTGGCAGTCAATCGGCCTTAACGTGCCCCAGCCCGTGCGGGAACGCGTTCTTGGGGCCATGCAGTCCTTTGCGCGAGCAACCACCAACCAGGATGATCTCCCGACTTGCACGCAGCACTCGGAAGCGTCCCTACGGCAGTCTTTCGAGGCCGCGGTCTTGTTGGTTGCGACCTACACGGACCAATGCATTGCGGTTCGACGTCGCGGCGGCGGGCGGTTGTCTGCCTGGTTGGGTGGCGATTTGGGCGCAGGCTTGCTGGACGATGCAACCGGCACGAACTTCCTGCGCACCTTCAACGCCGCCAATGTCCCAATTTGCTGGCACGAAATTGAGGCCACGGAAGGAAGTTCCTACTGGCCGATCTGCGATCGCCAGATCGAATGGTGCCGCGCCCATAACCTGCGAACAGTTGCCGGGCCACTGCTGAAGCTCTCGCCTCACGGACTGCCCGACTGGCTCGCGCTCTGGGAGGACGACTTCGATAACCTGTTGGCATTCGTCGAAGAGTTCGTCCGTTCGGCAGTCACCCGCTATCGAGGACAGGTCGACCTTTGGCAATGTGCAGGTCGGGTAAATACGGGCGACGTGCTTTGCCTTTCGGAGCAGGACAAGCTCCGGTTGACCGCCCGCAGCGTTGAACTGGTCCGGCAACTCGATCCCGAAGTGCCGGCGGCTATCTCCCTGGACCAGCCCTGGGCCGAGTACATGAGCCGGCACGACGCCGATTTCCCGCCGCTGCACTTTGCCGACACCCTGATCCGGGCCGGCCTGAACATCTCAGGGCTTGTTCTCGAGATGAACCTGGGCGCATCGCCGGGAGGAACCTTGCCGCGGTCGCCGCTTGAGTTAAGTCGGCAACTGGACGCCTGGGGCGCCCTGGGACTGCCGCTCTACCTTTACCTAAGCACGCCAAGCGATGTGACGAATGATCCGCTCGCGCGCCGATCTGTTCAACTGCCGCCCGGCAAATGGACCCCCCGAATCCAACAGGCATGGATTGCCCGATATGTACCCCTCATGCTGGCCAAGCCATATGTGGCAGGTGTCTTCTGGAACCAGTTGCGCGACGCCGAGTTGCATGAATTCCCTCACACGGGACTGTTCGACCATCACGGCCGCCCGAAACCCGCGCTAAAAACGCTTGGCGCCATACGCCACGCCCACTTGCGATAGTTGCCTTGTTGGTGTCCACGCTTCAGCGTGCCAACGACGTATCCGTGATATTTGGCACGCTGAAGCGTGAACTCCAACACTGTTCGCAGCTACTCCGATGACGTCGATCGCAACACAAGCCCCTCCGGGCCTGCCTCGACCAGAATACTGCCGGGAAAGACGTGCTTGCGTCGCGGGCTCAACGGCTCGCCGGACATGTGGACCATCTCGGCCAGCAGACTCCACTGATCGAATCCCATTTGCCGCATGGGCCAGTTCTGCTGTCGCCAAAGGGCGACGAACAACTCCCGCACCAAGGCCGCCGGCTCCGAACGCAATCGCCGCGTCTGAACCGTCACCGTCTCTTCGGCACCCTCTTCATGACCACAGCACGCCGCCTGAAGGGCTTCTACCTGCCAATCCATCCACTGCCGCACTTCGTCGGCGAGGGTCCCCAGCCGTAACAAGGCATCGGTGACATTCGGGTTGTAGTCGCGTGCCAGCCGCGGCAGCAAATCGTGCCGGAGCCGGTTCCGCGTGAATCGCGTGTCGGCATTGGTACTGTCGATCCGATACGATTGCCCGATATCGGCAAGGTACTCCAGCACCTCGGCACGCCGAAAACCGAGCAAGGGTCGTAGCAGGGTACCCCCCCCAAGCGGCCTCGCCCGCGCCATTCCGCTGAGCCCGCCGATCCCTGTCCCCCTCAGAATGCGGTGCAAAATAGTCTCGGCCTGATCGTCGGCCGTGTGGGCGACGGCGACATACCGGGCACCGCACGCGCCGGCAGCAGAGGCGAGAAAGCGGTATCGGGCCTTCCTGGCGGCAGCTTCGAGACCGCCGCCAGGCCGAGACGGAGCAGCGGCCAAAGAAACACGGCCGACCTCGCAAGGGATAGCCAAATGCCTACAAAGGGTCGCAACGAACCGCTCGTCTTCCCCGGCGTCTTCGCCGCGAAGCTGGTGGTTCAGGTGTGCAGCCCGCAACGCCCCCGCACCGGACGCAACGCTGTCGGCAGCACGCAACGCGGCCAAACCTCGCAGCAGGGCCACGCTGTCCGGACCGCCCGACACGGCAACCAATACAGTCAGATCACGCCACTCCTCCAGTGGCCACGCCAGGGCAAGCTGTTTTTCGAAAGGATGCATCGGACCAATTCTACCGTATAGGGATTCCGGTCGGACAGTAGCCGAACGCGGGGGTAATGTCTGTCCGTGGCAAAGCCACGCCTGCTGAACACGGCATCGCATTGGGGGGGGTAGGGGCATCCAGAGTCCCTCACACGCCCCAATCATCCCAGGTCGCGTAATCGCGAGGGCAGCAAAGCTTTGCTGACGGATTGTATTGCATCCCAGCTTTTCAAGCCCCGGACGGTCTGCTAGAATAGACATCTGAATGAACAATACGGGTGCCTTCGGCGGAAGTTGCTGAGGCCGGAGAGCGGCCCCCAAGTTGACGACTTCAAAGGAAGAATTGGTAGCAAAGGCCAATCGGTACGTGGTTTGATGCACTTGATCGAGTTCGTGTGGACTGTGTTGCAGTGGCTTGCTGTCGGCTTGCGGGATGCCGTGCGCAGGGTTCGTCCTTTCTGCGCGGGCGTGTGTTCTCGTCTGTTGCCGCCGGCGTGGCCGGGATTGTTGTTCGGGTGCTTCACCACGGGGACCGTTTGGATGAATGTGCGCCGTGTGGCGGTTTGGCTCGGGGACAGAGGTTCGCCGTGTGCATTGCGGACCATCCGGCCACCTTGGACTCGACAGGGAAAGCACACTGCCAACCCAATGCCGTCCAGTGACCCCCTTGAGCCCCGGCACATCCTTCTTTCCGGGATTGTCTGGCAGTCGCAGCTTGGGCCGCCCTTGGAGCACTGACGTGCCGGCCCGTCCGGCGCGTCGACTCTTTCCGGTTTCTTCGCCGGCTTCCGCCCGCGGGGGGTGCCGCAGTGTCTACTGCGCGCCCTGGAGGTACTCCGGGAATTGCATACGCGAGGTACCAATTTTATGCCCCCCCTCACTCAAGCCGTCGGCGTCATTTTCGTGGCCGTCGTGGCCGCAGGGTTGACGTTCGTACTTGTCAAGCTCCTCGACCGGCTGCGCCGCAAGGATGCCGAGTCGGAGGCCCGGGAAATCCTCCGCAAGGCGGAGCAGGAAGTCGAGGCCCGGCGGCGCGAAGCCGAGTTGGAGATCAAGGAAGCAGCCATCCACCAGAAAGGCGAGGGGGAGAAGGAACTCCGCCGCGTTCGCGAGGAACTGCACGAACGCGAACGCCTGCTCGACAAGCGGCAGGACGCCCTGGAGGAACAAGCCGAACAGTTGCGGAAGCAAGAGCGAATTGTCGAAAGCACGCAACGCAAGCTGACCGAACGCATCCAGGATACCAACCGGCGCAAAGAGGAGTTGTCGAAACTGGTCGACCTCCAACGGCAGACGCTCCACGAACTCAGCGGCCTTTCCCACGAAGAAGCCGTGCAACGGCTGCTCAACCTGTTGGACAAGCAGCTCCAGCAGGAGACTGGGGCGGTCATCCTGCGGCACGAGAAGCGCATCGCCGAGACCTGCGAGGAGAAGGCCCGCGAGATGCTTCTGACCGCGTTGCAGCGTTACGCCGCGGCCCACACCGCCGAGACCACCACAAGCACCGTCGGCATACCCAACGACGAGATGAAGGGCCGGATCATCGGCCGTGAAGGGCGGAATATCCGCGCGTTCGAGAAGGCGACCGGCGTCGACGTGATCATCGACGATACCCCCGGCGTGGTCGTCGTCAGCGCGTTCGACACCGTTCGGCGCGAGGTTGCCCGGATGGCTCTGAATAAACTGATTACCGACGGCCGCATTCACCCGGCGCGTATCGAGGAGATTGTCGCCGGTACCCAGCGCGAGCTGGAACGCTACATCCAGAAGATGGGGGAGGAGGCGTGCCAGGAGGTCGAGGTCCACGGGCTCCACGAACGCCTGGTGAACCTCCTTGGGAGGCTCCACTTCCGCACCAGCTACAGCCAGAACGTCCTGCGTCACTGCGTGGAAGTAGCTTTCATTGCCGGAATGCTGGCCGATGAGATGGGATTCGACGGCGCCCTGGCGCGACGTTGTGGACTGCTGCACGACATTGGCAAAGCGGCAGACCATGAGACCGAGGGAGGACATCCGAAAATCGGCGCCGACCTGCTCAAACGGTATGGCGAGTGCGCGGAAGTCATCCACGCCGCCGCGGCGCACCACGACGACCACCGCGTGGAGAACCCCTTCACCGTGCTCGTGGCCGCCGCCGATGCGTGCAGCGCCTCGCGCCCCGGAGCACGGCGCGAGACCCTCGAACGTTATGTCAAACGCATGGAGGAACTCGAGTCGATCGCCGGTTCGTTCCACGGCGTGGAGCAGGCGTTTGCCATCCAGGCCGGCCGGGAGATGCGCGTCATTGTCAGCGCGAAGGAAACGACCGACGAAACCGCTGCCAAGGTGTGCCACGACATCGTGCGAGCGTTCGAGGAAAGGCTCACCTATCCCGGCGAAATCAAGGTAACCGTCCTTCGCGAAACCCGGCACGTCGAAATGGCCAGATAGGTATCCCGTGAGAATCCTGCTCATCGGCGACATCGTTGGCAAACCGGGCCGGCAAATCGTTGCCCAGGCCATGCGGGGCCTGCGCGCGCGGGAGCATCTCGATTTCGTCGTAGCGAACGCGGAAAACGCCGCCGCCGGCTCCGGCATTACGCCTGCAATCTATAACGAATTGATCGAGTCGGGAGTCGACGCCGTTACGCTCGGCGACCACTGCTTCCGCCGCCGCGAGATCTTTCCCATCTTGCAGTCGCAGCGGCGCATCGTCCGCCCCGCAAACTACCCGGCCGCCGCGCCGGGGCACGACCACACCGTCCTCCAAACTCGCGGACAGCCTTACGTGGCCGTGCTCACCTTGCTGGGACGCGTGTTCATGGCGCCGGTCGACTGCCCCTTCACCGCCGCCGACCGTGTGCTGTCCCAGTTGCCTGCCGAAGCGCGCGTCATCCTGGTCGATTTCCACGCGGAAGCTACCAGCGACAAGCAGTTGATGGGGCGGTACCTCGACGGTCGGGTATCGGCCGTCCTGGGCACCCACACCCACGTGCCCACGGCCGACGAGTGTATTCTCCCGGGCGGCACCGCATTCCAGTGCGACGTCGGCATGACCGGCCCTCACGAGAGCATCCTCGGCAGAAAAATCGACAGGGTTCTGCAAGTTACCCGGACCTTCCGGCCCGCCCAGTTTGAGGTTGCCAGTGGCGATGTTCGCCTCTACGGAACCATTGTCGACGTCGATCCATCGAGTGGGCGGGCAACGGCTATCCGGCGTCTCTGCGTCGATCAGGCCGACGCAGACCGGCTGGCACGGGACTCAAGTGAGTGACCAACCGCCCTTCCAGGGGCCCATGGCGATTGCAATGCTCCCGCCCGATCATGAAACGCGTTGCTCGAAGCACGCCGAAGCGGCTGCCATCGTGCTCCCGCGGCGAGTGCGCTGGTTGCTGTTCCTTGTTGCTGCGGTCCTGGCCGTCGGACTGGCCGTTGCCGGATCGGTTGAGCCCGACCCGCGAGGCTACGGAACGCACGAACACATGGGGCTCGGGCCCTGTACCTTCCGTGTCTTGTTTAACCGGCCTTGTCCGTCGTGCGGGATGACCACGGCATGGGCATGTGCGGCGCACGGTCAAGTGTTGCGGGCGTTCCGCGCGAATGCGGGCGGGGCCATGCTGGCTGTGGCTGCAATGCTGGCGATGCCGTGGTTGCTTCTTTCGGCCGTGTTAGGGCGTTGGCTCGTTCGCCCTCCCAGCAGCCAGTGGATTGCGTTGGGCGTGAGCATCGTCGGAATGGTCACTCTGGTCCAGTGGCTCATTCGCCTGGCCTTCATCCGATCGTAAGGGGGGGAGCGGCGGCCGCCGCTCCTCTTGTAGTTCACGCTTCAGCGTGCCGGGCCTGTCCCGTACTTGGTTCCCACGCTGAAGCGTGAACTCCAACTGCAAACCCGTTCCTGCACCCATCGTACTGGCTACCTCCACTTATCCAGAGACAGTATACGCGCAGCGTCAGGCCGTATGGAAAAGCCCCCAAGATGGACTTGCCGAGTTCCGCGGTTTGCCGTACAGTACGCCCCTTCTATACTGTCTT
This sequence comes from Thermoguttaceae bacterium, assembly GCA_034005525.1. Lineage (GTDB taxonomy): Bacteria > Planctomycetota > Planctomycetia > Pirellulales > Thermoguttaceae > PWXP01. Next base: position 14,700 of record JAVEUP010000052.1, read on the forward strand.
CTGCCTCACCCCGCTCAGACAAGGATGTCTCATGTCTCGTCGATCTGCGCGATGCCAGTTGCTGTTTGCTGTCCTGTTTGCTGCCGGTGCCTTGGCCTCGACCGTGGGCTGCGTCGGTGCGCTCAGTACGGCCATGTATCTTATGGGTGCGAACGAAATCGACGCCGAGTACAAGGGCTTCAAGTCGAAGAAGATTGCGGTAGTTTGCCGGCCGGTGGCTTCGGTGGCTTTTCGCGACCCCAGCGCGGCCCATGATCTGGCTCGTGAGGTAAGCCGGCTACTTGGCCAAAACGTCTCCAAGGTCACCGTGATCGACCAGCAGCAGGTTGCCGCCTGGATTGACGAACGATACGACGGCGATTACTCGTTCACCGAGGCCGGCGAGGCATTGGAAGCCGATATGGTGCTGGGGATCGAGCTTCAGGAGTTCGGCTTGTACATGGGCCAGACACTCTACCAGGGCACTGCGAACGTCCGGTTCGCCGTCCACGACATCAAGGACGATGGCCGGGTTGTCTTCGATCGCGAAATGCCGCAGATCATCTGGCCACCCAATGGGGGGGTCGAGACCAGCAGCCGCCAGGAGTCGCAGTTCCGCCGCCAGTTCATTCGCCAGGTGAGCGAACGCATCGGACGGCATTTCTACCGGCATGACCCCACCACCTACTTCGCCCAGGACGCCGCCGCCATGAAATAGTGAACCTTGACGGCCGTCCAAAGCGTAGTTACTATGGACGAGTGGAAGACTCGCCCGGATGTGATTTGTTCCCCGCGTAGGATGGAACAAGCAAACGGCAACTGTGGTGGAGGCAGGTCGTTTTGGACGGGGTGCCTCCAGCGCAGCGTGTGCACATGAAGCTGGTTGAGGCCTGCACCGGCGAACCTGCTTTCTGTGGCCCCTGATCCACCCTGGGTGGCGGTTCATCCAAACCAAGTGCTTACCTTCATCGCTTCGGAGGCCAAACCAATGAAGATCAAGACTCTCGCCCGCCACGCAAGCGAAGACGCACCGGACAGCCTGGCTGGATCCCGCGGTTTCCCGTATTGGGCTTTGACGCTGGTTGCTGCGTTGCTCGTGATTGCGGCGGGCCGACCCCAGCAAGTCTGCGGACAGGAGACTGCAAAAGCCGAAGAGGAGATTCCGGCCCCGCAAGAGTCGGTGCTGACGACTCCTCAAGACGGCGTCCAGTTGGCCGTGACCTATTACCCGGCAATTAAGCCCGACAAGAACGTCGTTCCCATTGTGCTTCTGCATCAGTTCAAAGGCAGCCAGCGTGATTATGTTGATCTGGCCCTCCTCTTGCAGCGTGCGGGGCACGCGGTGATTCTGCCCGACTTGCGCGGCCACGGGCGCAGCACCACCAGTGCCCGACTGCCCCATCGCCTCGATGCCGACAGGTTTCGCCCGGCCGATTTTCAGCGCATGGTGGTGGACGATATGGAAGCCGTGAACCGGTTCCTTTGGGATAGGAACAACGACGGCGAACTGAACGTGAACAAGTTGTGCATTGTCGGGGCCGAAATGGGCGCGTCGGTGGCGCTGCTTTATGCCACCCGCGACTGGAGCATCCCGCCCGTCGGACCGTTGCAGCTTGGCCAGTTTGTAAAGGGCGTGGTGTTGATTTCGCCGGAGTGGTCGTTCAAGGGGCTCACGATGCAGAATGCCATGCGGCATCCGGCGATTCGTAGCGAGGTTTCAATGCTGATTGCTGTCGGGGGGCGGCAGTCAACGGCAGCGCGCGAGGCCAAGCGAATTCACGACATGATAAAGCCCCATCGGCCCGACCCGGCGCCCAACCGGGTGGCCGAGGAGAAAGACCTCTTCTACGCCGAGCTTGACACGGCCTTGCAGGGCACTGATATTCTGGGGCAGAATCTGAAACTGGAACAGTTCATCGCCCAGTTTGTCAACCTCCGCCTGGTCAAGGCGCCCAAAGCAGCCGCGTTCGGATGGGCGGAACGTAAGCGCCCGCACCAGTAGCGGACTGCCGGCCAGGCTATTCCCTTTCCGGGGCTCTTCCGTCTCCGGGTGCGAATCGGTGGTAACAAGACGTAGGGTGGGTGGTTCCGGACGTCTCAGCATCTTTCACTTCCTGCCGTCCAGCCAAAGTTTGAGCGACTTGGTTGATTCGCCCGAGGGGTGGCCCTTCAAAATGCCCGCCACGGAGATGTCTTCATCGAGGAGCGGCCAGTGAATGCCCGTCCCCCGGCCCATCAGTTCGCACGTGTTCCTTTCGTCCGGAGTCCCGTGAAGGAGTCGCGGATACCATGCAAGGGGAACCGATACCTTTCGGCCATCCACAAGCTGGACGATCAACTCGTCTTCAGTGACGTCAACTTTCAGAGCAGCCGCTTCTTGCTCAAGGGTTGTCGAAAAACTCATTCCAGGTCCTCTCGATCTCGTCTTCGTTCTCTTCAACCAGTTTCTCCACGTCACGCAGTTCTCTTGCTGTGAACCCAATGTTCGCTGCCAAACGCACAGGCAGAATCCAGAACTTGGCCATCATGTCATCGCGGCGGACATGGATATGGGAAGGCTCCTGAAAATCAGAGGCGTAAAACAGCAATCGATAGGGGCCGATGCGCAGAACTGTCGGCATGGCTTTGTTCCCGTTCGTGGAGGCTTCTGCACTGTAGTATAGCAGAGACTGCCTCTCGCAGCAACCAACGGCAGCGCGCGAAGCCAAGCGAATTTACGACATGGTGAAGCCGCATCGGCCCGACCCGGCGCCCAACCGGGTGGCCGAAGAGAAAGACCTTTTCTATGCCGAGTTGGACACGGCCTTGCAGGGCACTGATATTCTGGGGCAGAACCTGAAACTGGAACAATTCATCGCCCAGTTCATCAACCTCCGCCTGGTGAAAGCGCCCAAAGCAGCCACGTTCGAATGGGCGGAGCGCCGGCGCCCGCGCCAGTAGCGGACTACCGGCCAGTCGCCTATTCGGGCGACGACTCTGTGATCGGCACCAGCGGACGCTCGATCACTTGTGCTGGGCCCTCTTGCGGCCGATCACGCGGGGGAATGCGCAGAAGCTGGCCGATGGGCAGCACGTCGGGATTGGCCAGCACGTCGCTGTTCCAATGGTAAATCTCCAGGTACCGGTCGACTGTGCCCAGGTACCGGAGGGCAAGCCCGGCAAGCGTATCGCCGTCGACCACGGTGTGGGTTCGCGGCGAGGGTTGTCCTGCGTCCCCGGGCGGTCGGTGGAGTTCCGGCATCTTCACACCCGCGGCCGTCCCCCAACTGCTTTGTTCCTCAGTATTCGGAGCAGACCGGTTCGAAGCCGGCAACGGGCGACCCTCCGGATTGTATGGCGGTGCCTCGGCCACAGGAGTCGCCGGCATCAGAACCGTTGGCTGTTGAACGGCTTCCCGGCCCGGTTCCGGCAGGGGAAAGAAGAGGTCTGGTTTGCGTGAGGGACGCAGCGGGGTCAGTGGCAATTCCGATTCGGCGCGCAGCGTCAGTGGCTGGCTGGTGGGTGGAGCCAGGCTGCCCGGATCGCTCCAGAACAGCAACGCCAGGCAAACCGCAGTTACCAGCACACTCAGAGCGGCGGCAAGTTTTACGCCGGGGTCCATCGCGCCTTTCCCGAAGCTTCGCGTTTCCGGCCCGCCGTGGCACTGGGAGATGCTCCTGCATCAGGTATGCATCGGCAGGCAAGCCACGGGAGTCGAATAGAACCGGCGTGAACCGCGGCCGGCGGCCCGGCAGCAGTCCGCTTCTGGCGATTCCGGAAACTATGCGCGTGAGGACTACGCCTTCTTCTCGCTGCCGATCATCCAATACAGGAACGGCGAGGCGATGAATATGGAGCTGTAGGTTCCCACGAGCACACCAACCACCAGCGCGAAGGCGAAAGCATGGATACCTTGCCCGCCGCCGACGTAAAGGATAACCACCACAATGAGGGTAGTGAGCGAGGTGAGCAACGTCCGGCTCAAGGTCTGGTTGATGCTCGCATTGACCATCGCGGCGGTCAATTGCGGCGCCTTGCCCCGCACCTCGCGTATGCGGTCGAACACGACAATCGTGTCGTTCAATGAATAGCCGATAATGGTCAAGAAAGCCGCCAGAACCGTCAGGCCGATCTTGAACGGATCGATCAGCAGGAAGGCCAACGCATCCGAAACAAACGCGCTCAACGCTATGATGCCCAGTGTGATGAGTATGTCGTGAACCAGGGCTACCACGGCAGCCAGACCATATACCACCCGCTGGAACCGCAGCCAGATATACCCGAGAATGCATGCCAGGCTAAAGAGCAAGGCGTAGACCGCCCGCACGCGGGTATCGCCTGCCACCTTGCCGCCAATCGTGTTCGACGAGGGGAAATACGGCTGGCTGCGGAACTGTCCGTCGACCGCGGCGAGGACCGACTCGGCCTCTGCGGCCGGTAGGCCGATTTCCAGGTTCCACGTATTGAACGGACGGCTGTCGCCAGGTTCATACTGCCGATTGGTCAGCCGAAGCGGCACTGCATCGGGATCGCGGCCCATCTTCTGAAGCTGTTCCCGCAAACGGGCCTCCAACGTGTCGTGGGCAACCGGCTGCACGAGCTGAAGCACGGCCGAAGTGCCGCCAACGAACTCTGAACCGACGGGCGGCGCCGCAGTGGCCGCGTCTGCGCCTGCTGCTTCGTCAACCTCAGGCCCCGGCTCCTGCGAAGCATCCTCGATCGGATCGTCGGCTGCGGTCAGAAGCGGTATCAGGTTCAATGCTGCCGCGTCGGCTGACGCAAGTAGCCAATCGTTGGGCAAGTCGGTCCGCCGACTGCTCTGCGGAGCAGGATCGGACGACTCCTCCTCGGGCTCAGTGGATTCGGCCGGATCGGCCGGAGCAAGTGGATCGGCCGAATCTTTTGAATCAGCCGAATCCGCCTTGTCTGCGGGCTCCGGCGCATCGCTCGGCTCCATGGGCTCGGCCGATGGTTCCTCCTCGGCCGGCTTGGGCTCGCCAGGTTCGGCCGGCGCCTCAGGCTCCTTGGCATCCGCAGGCGGTTCCTCAGGCGGCGAAGCCGCCGGCTCCATGGGCTCTGCCGGCGGCTCCTCCGCCGGCGCGGGCTCCGCAGGGGATTCCTCAGCAGGGGCGGGCAACGTCGGGGCTTCGGGCTCGGCCGGGACTTCCGCCGGCGCGGGCTCGGGCAACGCCGGCTCGGCCGGCTTCACGCCAGTCGGTCTTTCAACCGGCCGGGCCGGCTCGGGTTGATCCTCCGGGGCTTCAATCGTGCCCAGATCCCGGAACGCCATGGAATTCGTCGCAAGCGCCTCGCCGAACCGCCCGTGGATATGCCGCTCCACGATATCCGTGGCATACTCCAGGATTCTGCCGGTGTCCGGATCGACCACGTTCTGCTGCGACGTATTGACGACGAATCTTGTGCCAGGTCGTTCGCCCTCATACTGAACGTCACTGACGGCCAGGTCGGGCAGCCCGCTCAGCGCAGTACGGATGTCGGCGGTCCGTTGCGGTTCGACGAACACCGTTTCCACCGAAACGCCGCCGGTGAAGTCGATATCGAGCAATCCCTCGCCCCGGGAGTATACGCCGAGCAGCCCGAGCACAATTACCAGCAGGGAGCATGCGCCGGCAAGTCGCCGCATGCCCAGGAAGTCGATGTTTGTACCGCCGAGGATCCGCATCATCTTCAAGTCGCTGATCCATCGCCGCTTCTCAGCAACGTCGAATACCACCCTGGCGCAGAAGATGGCGGTGAACATGCTCAACACCACGCCAAGCCACAAGGTAATGGCGAAGCCGCGAATCTGGTCGGTCCCCACCGCATAGAGAATGGTGGCCGTAATGAGGGTTGTCAGGTTGGCATCGACGATGGTCGTAGTGGCCCGGCTGAAGCCGTTGCGGATGGCCATGCGCAGTGCGGCACCGCGGCCGAGTTCCTCGCGAATTCGCTCGAAAATGAGCACGTTGGCATCGACCGCCATTCCGACGGTAAGCACCAGGCCCGCAAGCCCCGGAAGCGTGAACGCCGCCCGAATGGTGATCATCACTGCCAGTACCAACAGCACGTTTGCCAGCAGCGCACCACAGGCCACCACGCCGGCGAATCGGTAGTAGACCAGCATGAACGCGAGAACCAGGATCATGGCCAAACCGATCGAGATACTCCCGCGGCGGATGGTGTCGCGGCCGAGCGTCGGCCCGATAAGCATCTCGCTGATGGGCTCTTCGGTCAGCGCGGTGGGCAGGCTGCCGGCCTGGAGTACGCTCACCAGTGCCTCCACGTCCTGCCGCGTGAACGACCCCTCGATAACGCCTTGATCGAAAATGGCGCTCTTGATGTTCGGCGCCGAGTACAGGTAGCCGTCCAGAATAATCCCCAAACGGCGGGCAAATCCGCTCGGGTCCGGCACGTTGTTGCCCGTCAGTCGGCCAAATCGCCGTCCACCTCTTGAATCGAACAGGAAACGGACACTCGGGCGCCCCCGCTGGTCGACGTCGGGCTGGGCGCGCCGCAGGAAACCACCCGTCACGTTGAACGGATCGCTGATCACGAGCACCTCCAGCACCTCTTCCCCGCGCACCGTGCGCACCCGGCGCTTCAGCCCCGCCCCCTGCGCAAACTCCTGCACGGCACTCTCGTGCACCGGCACCCACCAGGCCAACCGGTTGCCGTCCGGGTCCGTCAGCATGCGGGCATCGGGTCCGGCGTCGTCGGCCATCTTGAACAGGGCGTTATGGTCGCGGTCGTTCCCTACAATGCGGAACTCCAGCGTGCCGATGCGTTGGAGGATATCCTTCAAGCGGCGCAGCTCCGCTTCATCGGCCTCGGGAACGATGATTTCGATTTGCTCCGTGCCGAACGTGCGGACGGTTACCTCTTTCTGGCCACCGGGATTCACTCGCCGGCTGACGGCGGCCACCAGCTTGTCCATTTCGACCGCTTCTTCGCCCTTCTTGTCCTGGTCCACCTCGTACACGAGGATCACCCCACCGCGCAGGTCGATGCCAAGCTTCGGCGGCCACCCAAACACCGTAACGACGGCGCCAATGCCCAGTGTCAGGAGGACCAGGCTGATCCTCCAGCCGTAGTCCGGCATCCGGAAACGGCGAGCCAGGTAGCTGCCAAGCATCATCGAGAACACCACGACCGCCAAGGCGATCAGCAACTGGGCGTAAATCGGGACTGTCATCTGGAATGGTCCTAAGGTTGGTTCTTGAAAGTCACTGCACTTGCCGGCCGAAGGTTGATATGCCTGGCCGCCAGCCGCCCGCCCGCGTGGAACGAGGGCTACTTGTCCTTTTGTTCGTCCGAATCATCGCGAATTACCCGGGCAATGGCGCCAAAGGTAACGCGGATTCTGGTATTGTTGTTCTCGTCAATCCGCAACGTGATCTCGTCGCTCTCCCGTTGCACATTAGCCACCACGCCATAGACGCCTCCGATCGTCACCACGCGATCGTTCTTCTTGACCGCATCGAGCATGGCCTGACGCTTCTGCTGCTCCATCCGCTGCGGGCGGATCAACAGCATGTAGAAGATAATGCCGATGGGTACCCAAATGGTAAGGATCGACAGCCAATTGAACCCCCCGCCATCTTGGGCAAACAGGGCAATCCGGTTTACTAGCGGCATGGTAAACCCCTCAATGGAGTCAACTCTGAATGTAGCAATGACGAACCTAGGTATCCTGCACGGTCTCCGGAAACGGGTGTCCCCACACCGACCCAACGCGCCGGGGTGGCGACGCAGAGAAGAACGCCGTATCCGCCCCTATTCTGGGCACGGCAGCTCGTTGCACGTTCTGCCCGTACTCGCCGAAGGTCCCTCCGGGAATATCATAGCCCGGTATCATAGCTTTCCGCTGGCCGGACAGCAACCCAAGCCTTGGCGTTGGAGTAATGCTGGCATGGAATTGTCGTCTGAAGTGGCAGCCTTTGTCGCCCAAACTCGGAGGTCTGCGCAGCACAGGCAATAAGGGCGACTGGGGATGCCTGCTTCTGCCCCAAGAAAAGGGGCCGGCCGCCGGAAAAGGCTCCGGCGGCCGGCCGAGCCGCAATCGAAGCTGATTCACAGCTCGCCGCTTGAGAGCACGCCGAAAGCTGCGACCGATGACCCGCCCAGGAAGCGGCTTGTTTGCCCCATCATAACTATCATGAGTGAACCGCCCTAATGCGAACCGGAAGCCGACCGGGGCCGCGAACTGAGTGCGCGTTCGCCAATGGCTGTCTTGCCCCGTGCGATGGCACGGCGAACACAGCGAAGCGGGAGATCCGCCTAGACGCGGAAGAGAGAATCCGTCAGAATCTCGAACATATCCAGCCGCTCATGCGCTTCATTGCCGTTGCCTGCAGCGCATTGCCGGGTGTGTGAAGAGGATTGCAGAGGACATCATCCATATGATCGAGGGCAGGCAGCCCTCGGTAGATGCAGGGAATCCGTCATGGAAACCGGGAATTACCGTCGCTGGCTACCTGCACTCATTATCGCCCTGATCTTGTGCCTTCCAGTCATCACTTGGTTATTCGGCGGTACAACCGAACACCACCCTCCCAGTTCCCGGCCTGGCCCGGCGGCGTCTGAGTCGCCCAATGGCGGCGAGTAGAGCGGCTCGCGACGCTATTTCTCCGCCAGCCCGGCAATCGGCCGCGGCGACTGTCATTTCTCTTTACGCGAAACGAGCACCAACATCGCAGTTCCAGCCGGGGTTGTTTTCATCTACGTGGGGTGACGCAAGGCCGCGCACATGGTTGGTGGGCCCGCACAAGCTTCAATCAACCTGACTTTCGGCCTGCTTGCCCGGATGCAGCCCGGCAGTAGCGACCGACGGCCCACCGAAGAAGCGGCTTGTTCGACCCACCCTACCTGTGGTGGACAATCCGGGCCAGTGGTCGATCTTAGCGAATTTGATCCGCGCGGGCGAATAAGCCGGGCCAGGACGCAGCGGTGCCGCGCCGCCCAATCGCAACTCAAGGCAGCTTGCTCACGGCAGGCACGTCGATTACACTGGAACCGATATCCCTGCCCCAAGAAGACCTGGAGCACCGCTGCCATGTTGTGCCATCGTCGACAGTTCTTGAAGATTGCGGGCCGGTCGGCGTTCGCGTCGGGCGTGCTGGCCCAAGCTGCCCGCGCCGGAGCCGACGATCCGGTCCCGATGCCCATCGTCGACACTCACCAGCACCTGTGGGACCTCACGCGCATTCAACCGCCGTGGCTGGCGGGCCGAGACCTTCTGAACCGGAGCTACCTGCCGGAGCACTACCTGGAGGCCGTCGAAGGGCTTAACGTGGTGAAAGCCGTTTACATGGAAGTGGCAGTGGCCCCGGAACAGCACGTGGCCGAGGCCGAGTACGTCCTGGAGCTTTCCCGGCGCGACGACTTCCCCACGTGCGCCGCCGTGTTGGGCGGCCGGCCCGGAGAACCCGGCTTCCGGGACTACATCCTGCGTTTCAAGGGCAACCCTTTCGTGAAGGGTATCCGCCAGGGCATGGGCGGGCCGCCTTCCAAGCCGCCGTTCTTCCTCGAGAAGGCTTTCGTCGACGGCATTCGCCTGCTGGGCGAGCTGGGCATGACGTTCGACCTGGTTCCGCCGCCCCATTGGCTCCAGGCCGCGGCCGAGCTGGTCGACCGCTGCCCGGGGACCCGCTTCATTCTCGACCACTGCGGCAATGCCGACGTGAACGTGTTCATGGCCGCCGCACGCGGGCGGGCCCCCGAGGCTCAAGAGAAGGTCGCCCTGTGGCGCCGCGACATCGCCGCCCTGGCAAGGCGCGATGGCGTGGTGTGCAAGATCTCGGGCATCATTGCGCGCGTGCCCGCGGAAGGCTGGAGCAGTGCCGACCTGGCGCCCATCGTCGACCACTGCCTGGAGTGTTTCGGGCCGGATCGGGTGATGTTTGCCAGCGATTGGCCCGTGTGCCTGCAAGGCGCCTCGCTTCGCCGCTGGGTCGAGGTGCTGCGCGAGATCGTCGCCGCCCGCCCGGCGGCCGAGCAGCGCAAGCTTTTCGCTGAGAATGCCATTCGGTTCTACGGGCTGGATTGAGCGTGCGGCGAGGCGGATTTGGGTCTGTTGGCAATGTGGCATCCGGTGGTCTCGTCGCGTGGGTGAGCCTGGCCGCTACCGCGTCCAGAATCACCCGCCCTACATCCCCGGCGGGCCTATTCCACCGTGACGCTCTTGGCCAGGTTGCGAGGTTTGTCCACGTCGCAGCCGCGCAACAGGGCGATGTGATAGGCGAGAAGCTGCAAGGGCACCACGGAGACGATCGGCTGCAGGAAGTCTTCGACATTGGGTACCTCGATCACGTCGTCGGCCAACTCGGCTGCCTGTGTGTCGCCTTGGCCCACCACGGCAATGACTGGTCCGCCGCGGGCCTTTACCTCCTGGAGGTTCGCCATGACTTTGTCGTACACGGGGTCCTGCGGCATGAGGAACACGCTGGGGGTTTCCGGATCGACCAGGGCGATGGGCCCGTGCTTCATTTCGGCGGCCGGGTAGCCCTCGGCGTGGATGTAGCTGATTTCCTTCAGCTTCAGCGCCCCTTCGAGCGCCGTGGGAAAGTTGAACTGCCGGCCCAGGTACAGGAAATTGTTGCAGCCGGCGTACTTCTCGGCGATGCGCCGCACGGCGCCGTCCGTTTCGAGCGCCTCGGCAACCTTTTCGGGCAACTGCTGAAGCTGCCCGATAATCCGCAACCCGGCATCAAAGCTCAGGTGGCGCAGGCGGCCGAAGTAGAGCGCCAGCATGGCCAGCACGGTGCACTGTGAGGTGAATGCCTTGGTGGACGCGACCCCGATTTCCTGCCCGGCGCGCAGGTAGATTCCTCCGTCCGACTCCTGGGCGATCGTGCTGCCCACGACGTTGCACAGTCCGAGCGCGCAATAGCCCTTCCGCTTCAACTCGCGCAAGGCGGCCAGTGTATCGGCCGTTTCGCCGCTTTGTGTGATGGCAAGAACCAGCGGATGGCCGACCATCGGCGGATTGCGGTAGCGCAGTTCGCTGGCGTACTCGACCTCGACGGGAATCCGGGCGATGCCTTCCATTTGGTACTCACCCACCAGGGCCGCGTGCCAGCTTGTGCCGCATGCGGTCATGAGGAAGCGGTCGACGGCCCGCAGCTCGTGCGGCGCCAGGTTCAGCCCGCCGAACTTCGCCGTAGCCGCGTCGTGGTCGATCCGGCCGGCCATGGCGTCGCGGATCGTCTCGGGTTGTTCGAATATCTCCTTGAGCATGTAATGCTCGAAGCGGCCCAACTCCACCTGATTCGAGTCGACCTCGAGTTGCTCGATCCGCGGTCGAATATGCCCCTGGTCGCGATGGATCACCCGAAGTTGGCCGGCGGTCACCACGGCAAGCTCATGTTCGCCCAAGTAGACGATCTGGTCGGTACGTCCGACCAGCGGGGAGGCGTCGCTGGCGAGGAAGTGCTCGCCACGGCCCACGCCCACGATCAACGGGCTGCCGCGTCTTGCGGCAATGAGCATCCCGGGCCAGCGGCGGAAGAGCACCGCGATGCCGAACGTGCCTTGCAGTTGGCTCAGTGCCTCGGCCACGGTTTCGGCCAGAAGCTGGAAGCCGTCACGGGCCATGTCGGCGTCGGGTTCGCCCCGGCTGCGAAGGCACCGGTCGATCAGATGTCCGATCACCTCTGTGTCGGTTTGCGACTGGAATTGATAACCCTCTCCGATCAACCGTTCCCGGAGTGCGGCGTGATTCTCGATGACGCCATTATGCACGACGGCCAGTTGACCGTCGCCGCCAAGATGCGGATGGGCGTTCGCGTCGGTTGCCGCGCCATGCGTGGCCCAGCGAGTGTGCCCGATCCCCACCGAGCCGGGCGAAGGCGACTCCGCGAGCCGCTCCTCCAGATTGCGGATTCGCCCGGCGGTCTTGACCAGGTGCAACACACCGTCGCCGTCCACAGTGGCAATCCCGGCGCTGTCATACCCGCGATACTCCAACCGGTGCAGGCCGTCCACGAGAAACTCAGCAGTTCGGTTGCCGCCAATGTATCCAACAATTCCGCACATTGGCCGTGATCCAATCAGTGGAAGGATTGCGGGGTAAACGCTTCTTTCAGTACGCGCAAGTCTAGCACGGACGGCGGTTTTCGGTCACCCCGGCTGCAAACCAAACACAATATCCCTGGCTTGTGGATTCCCGCACTGGACATGCGAAAACCATAACCTAAGCTCCAATAGCAACGCGACGAATACCCCCTCCTGAAGCATCACCCACCTGAGGGGTCTTCGTGCGTGGCACGTTAAGGACTCGCCGCTGGAAACCTCACCGCTATGGCATTCACCTATTTCTTCCGCGACGGGCAGACGCTCGAGGCTCTGGTCGAGCAGGCGCTGCCAACGTTACGCGGGCAGGCATTCATTCGCATTTGGGACGCCGGCTGTGCGCACGGTCCCGAGCCCTACACACTGGCCATATTGCTGCGCGACCGGATGTCGGACTTCGTTTTCCGCAACGTGCACATCCACGCGACCGACGTCGATCCGCAGTTCGGCCCCCGCATCACCGCCGGCGTGTATGCCGAGCAAGAGGTCAAGCGTATCCCGGCCGCAATCCGGGACCGCTATTTCCACCCCGCGCCGGAGCCGGGCTACGTCCAAGTAGCCGATGAACTCCGGCAGAAAGTGTCGTTCATGCAGAACGATCTGCTTGGGCTCCGGCCGCCGCGAGAAGATTTCAGCCTGATTGTGTGCAAGAACGTCTTGCTGCACTTTGACGAGGCACAGCGTCTTGACGTGATTCGGATGTTCCACGGCGCCTTGCGCCCCGGCGGCCTGTTGGCCACGGAACATACACAGAAGATGCCGGAATTGCTTGGTTCGTTGTTCGAACCGATCGTGAGTTTCGCCCAAGTATATCGCCGGCTGGACGGCTGCCACGTCGCGCAGCCAACGCCGGCGCCGCACTCGGCGACAGCCCATGCATTGCGTGGCCGGTAAGACTATAAGTGCCGGGCACGGTGCCCGGCGGATCGGCCTTTACTGTTCGTTTCCATTCAATTTTGGAGGTGTGTAGAATGAGGTTTCTATCGAACCTGAGTACGAAGTGGAAGTTGATTGCCGGCTTCCTGGTGGTCGCCGCCATTACCGCCTGCGTGGGCGGCATCGGCTTCTGGGGGGCCAGTCGTCTGGCAGGCAATGTCGAAGAAATCGGCGTTGTGCGTTTGCCGGCTGTCGACAGCCTCCAAACCATTAAGGCCCAACTCGAAAGCATCGGCAGCACAATGCGAACGCTCGGTCTGCCAGGGCTTACGCCGGAAATGCGCGAGCAGCAGCAGCAGAACCTGGCGAAAGCCCGCGAAACCTACCAGGCCGCTCAGGCCGTCTATGAACCGCTGCCCCGGACGCCCGAGGAGGAAAAGCTCTGGGAACAGTATATGGCCGCTGTGCAGAGTTGGCGCGAAGAGAACAACAAGGCCATGGAAATGTTCACTCAAGCCGGCGAAGATTCGGCCCGTTTGAATCAGGCCGTTGCCCATCTCCTCGGTACCGTAACCGAACGGCAGCAAGCGACGATCGACGTGCTCGATCAGATTATCGAGATCAACCAGACAGTAGCAACCGCCGAAGTGGCCGGCGCGCAAGGCATGGCAGCCACGGCCCGGTACCTGACGCTCGGGGGTGCAGTCGTTGGAGTCGCACTTGCCGTCGTATTCGGCCTGTTTCTCGCATCGTCCATTGCCAGGGTTTTGACCGCACTCATCGGGGAAATGAAGCGACTGGCCGAGGCAACTGTGGCTGGTAAGCTGGAAACTCGCGGCAACCCCGATCTGGTCAGCGCCGAGTTCCAACCGATTATCGTGGGTGTCAACGACACGCTCGACGCAGTGATCGGCCCGCTGAACATGACGGCCGAGTACGTCGACCGCATCTCGAAGGGCGATATCCCCGAACGCATTACCGATGCCTACCAGGGCGATTTCAACGAGATTAAGAACAACCTCAACCAGTGCATCGACGCCCTGAACGGACTGGCCGGCGACCTGGGAACGGTCATAGAAGCACAGCGGGCGGGCGACCTCGAAGCACGCTGCGACACCAGCCGGCTGCAAGGTGCCTACGCCGAACTGGCCGACGGCATGAACAAGGCGCTCGACGCCGTGATTTTGCCTACTCGCGAAGGAATCGAATTGCTACAGAAATATGCTCAGGGCGATCTGTCCGACGCCCTGCGCGATCTGCCCGGCAAGCAGATGATCCTGACCGAGTCGGTCAACGGGCTGCGCGCCAGCGTGAACGACCTTGTGGCCGACGGCGTGGAACTGTCCAATGCCGCGGCGGAAGGACGCCTGGACACCCGGGCCGACGAAACCCGGTATCGCGGCAAGTTCCGTGAAATCATCGAAGGAATGAACCGGACCCTGCAAGGGTTCCTCACTCCGATGCGCGAGATCGGCGCCACCATGCAGCGGATGGCCCGCAAGGACTTCTCGCAGCCGGTCCGGACGCAGTACCCCGGCGACTACGGCCAACTGCGCGACAACGTCAACCTGGTCGTGGCCAACATGTGCGACGCCATCGGCCAGATCAACGAGAGCGCCGCGCAGTTCAACGAGGGTTCGCGCGTGATTGCTGAGAGCGCCCAAACCCTCGCCAGCGGTGCCCAGGAGCAGAGTTCCAGCGTCGAGGAAATCACCGCGTCGATCGAGCAGCTCAGCCGGTCGGTCGAAAGTGTACGCGGCAACGCGCAGGAGGCCGATACGGTATCGAAGGAGACGAGCCGGTTGGCAGAGCAGGGCGGTACGGCAGTACGCAAGAGCGCGGAGGCAATGGAGATGATCCGCACCAGTTCGGAGCAGATCGCCGAGATCATCCAGGTGATCTCAGAGATCGCCAGCCAGACGAACCTGCTGGCCCTGAACGCGGCCATCGAGGCCGCCCGCGCCGGCGAGCATGGCATGGGCTTCGCCGTCGTGGCCGACGAGGTGCGCAAGCTGGCCGAGCGGAGCAACCAGGCCGCCGGCGAGATCACCTCGCTGATCAAGGAATCGAGCACCCGGGTCCAGGAGGGCGCGAACCTCAGCCGCGAGACGGAAGAGTCGCTGAAGCAGATCATCGGCGGCGTCGAGGCCACCGCGGCCAAGATCGCCGAGATCGCCACGGCCACCGTCGAGCAGGCGGCAGGGGCCGACGAAGTCTCGAAGGCCATCCAAGGCGTCGCGCAGGTGACCGAGCAGTCGGCCGCCGGCAGCGAAGAAATGGCCTCCAGCAGCGAAGAGTTGGGCGCGCAAGCAGCCGCGCTCAAAGAACTGGTCGAACAGTTCCGCACCAACGAATCGCGCGGCCGCGAGTTGGCCGAGCCGGCTCACGCCTGACGCCGGCGCGTACAACCGCGATGAATTTGGGCCGCGGGTACTTCGGTGCCCGCGGCCTCTTCTTTGGAGTGCGGGAACTTGTTCGCGCTTTCTTTGGCTCTTCCGTTTCCAGGTGCAGACAGCCTTTGCTTCAGGGACGGCACAGCGGCGTGTGCCTACTACATTGCCATGGCCTGTACCTAGAAACGGAAGAGCCTTTTCTTTTCGGGTGCCGGGAGCACACTTCTGCCGCAATCCAGGACGCTTTCGAACAGTCCCGTTTTCACAAACTTGACGGTTGGTCAATTGGGTAAACTGCCCTTCGTGCCGCGAAAATGGGACCCATTCCCGGCAAACGGTTCCGATTGTGCAGGCAAGTTGGGCCAAGACAGGCATGATGGGGGGAACCGGATGTCCGCACTACTATCGGCATGCCCACTAATACCAGGCACAACTGGTGGCCAGCGGAAACAAGCAGGAAGAGGCAGAAAACACAGCCGTCTGGGTTGCCGCGCCCTATACTTCCACAGCACGGCAGTCAATTCGGCAATTTGGTGGTATTGTCCTGAATCGTCTCAAAGGAGCGAAATGAACACCCTAACTCCTCGCGGGTGATAACCATATTCGAGTGATTTTCGCTACGTTTCTTCTTATTTTCTTCACGGGCTACGCGCCCAAGAAAGGCACAGGAATGAGAACTCGTACCACAGTGAAGACTTTGATCATCTCGTTGGCCATCGCCGGCCCGCTCGCCATCGCACTGGGCGTGTGTGCGTTCGTTCCACTCATTGAACGCTCCATGCGACGCCACTTGGAACAAACGATGCGTGAGGACATGGAAACCAACCTGGCAACCATCAACCAGGGCATCTATGACATGATTACCACCCAGGATCAATTGCTGCGCATCAAGCTGTCGGGCGACTTGGCCGTGGCAAAAGAGATGCTGGCAAGCTCCGGCGGGGTCACCCTGGCCGACAGCACCGTTGCCTGGGAGGCGGTCGACCAGACGACCGGCAGGCAAACCGCGGCCGAACTCCCGCGGATGCTGGTTGGCGGGACCTGGCTGGGTCGGAACCGCAATCCAGCCACGCCCTCACCCGTTGTGGACAAGGTCCGTGGTCTGGTTGGCGGTACATGCACCATCTTCCAGCGGATGAACGAGGCCGGCGACATGTTGCGAGTGAGCACCAACGTAACCACGAGCGACGGCGAGCGGGCGATTGGCACCTACATCCCCGCTGTGCAGGCCGATGGCCAACCGAATAACGTGGTCGCAAAGGTTCTGGCCGGCGGCACCTACGTGGGGCGGGCATTCGTGGTCGACGCCTGGTACATCACGGCCTACGAGCCCATCCGAGGCAATTCCGGCGAAGTGATCGGAATGCTCTACGTCGGCGTGCTCCAGGAGTCCGTTTCCCACCTCCGCCAGGCCATTATGGATACCAAAGTGGGCAGTACCGGGTACGTCTACGTCCTCAGCGGATCCGGCGAGGATAGGGGCAGGTATCTTATCTCCCATAATGGGCAGAGGGATGGCGAAATGATCTGGGAGGCCAAGGACGCCGACGGGAGGTTCTTTATCCAAGAGGTCGTAGAAAAGGCTCGTGAGACTCAGAATGGACAGAGTAATTTCGTCTCGTACCCCTGGCAGAACCAGGGAGAGACGACAACACGTTTGAAGACCGCGGCCGTGACCTATTACGAGCCCTGGGACTGGGTCATCGGAGCGGGAACGTACGACGACGAATTCCAGGCCTCCCTGCGAAGCGTGCAACAGACGCTCCGCAGCACCCTCCTCGGAGGGCTGGTTGGAATCGCCGTCATCCTCCTCGCCGTCGGAGCCGTCGGGGTGTGGATGGGTACCGGCATGTCGCGGATGGTCCAGCGGCTGATCGGCGAGACGAAACGCCTCACCGAGGCGGCCGTCGCCGGCGACTTGCAGACCCGCGGCAACCCCGATCTGGTCACCAACGAGTTCCGCCCCATCATTGAAGGCATAAACGGCACACTCGACGCAGTCATCGGCCCGCTCAATATGGCAGCCGAGTACGTCGACCGCATCTCCAAGGGCGATATCCCCGAACGTATTACCGATGACTACCAGGGTGATTTCAACGAAATTAAGAACAACCTCAACCAATGCATCGACGCCCTGAACGGACTGGCCGGCGACCTGGGAACGGTCATCGAATCGCAACGGGCGGGCGACCTCGAAGCACGCTGCGACGCCAGCCGGCTGCAAGGCGCCTACGCCGAACTGGCCGACGGCATGAACAATGCACTCGACGCCGTGATCCTGCCCGTGCAGGAAGGAATCGGCCTGCTGCAGAAATACGCCCAGGGCGACCTGTCCGACGCGCTGCGCGACCTGCCCGGCAAGCAAATGATGCTGACTGAGTCGGTCAACGGACTCCGTGCCAGCGTGAACGAACTCGTGGCCGACGGCGTGGAACTGTCTAATGCCGCAGCGGAAGGCCGCCTGGACACCCGGGCCGACGAAACCCGATATCGCGGCAAGTTCCGCGAAATCATCGAAGGGATGAATCGGACCCTGCAAGGGTTCCTCACCCCAATGCGCGAGATCGGCGCCACCATGCAGCGGATGGCTCGCAAGGACTTCTCGCAGCCGGTCCGGACGGAGTACCCCGGCGACTACGGCCAACTGCGCGACAACGTCAACCTGGTTGTGGCCAATATGTGCGACGCGATCAGCCAGATTAACGAGAGCGCCGCGCAGTTCAACGAGGGTTCGCGCGTGATCGCCGAGAGTGCCCAGACCCTGGCCAGCGGCGCGCAGGAGCAAAGTTCCAGCGTCGAGGAGATCACTGCGTCGATCGAGCAGCTCAGCCGCTCGGTCGAGAGTGTACGCGGCAACGCGCAGGAGGCCGACAAGGTGTCGAAGGAGACGAGCCGGTTGGCAGAGCAGGGCGGTACGGCAGTACGCAAGAGCGCGGAGGCAATGGAGATGATCCGCACCAGTTCGGAGCAGATCGCCGAGATCATCCAGGTGATCTCAGAGATCGCCAGCCAGACGAACCTGCTGGCCCTGAACGCGGCCATCGAGGCCGCCCGCGCCGGCGAGCATGGCATGGGCTTCGCCGTCGTGGCCGACGAGGTGCGCAAGCTGGCCGAGCGGAGCAACCAGGCCGCCGGCGAGATCACCTCGCTGATCAAGGAATCGAGCACCCGGGTCCAGGAGGGCGCGAACCTCAGCCGCGAGACGGAAGAGTCGCTGAAACAGATCATCGGCGGCGTCGAAGCCACCGCGGCCAAGATCGCCGAGATCGCTACGGCCACCGTCGAGCAGGCGGCAGGGGCCGAGGAAGTGTCGAAGGCCATCCAAGGTGTCGCGCAGGTGACCGAGCAGTCGGCCGCCGGCAGCGAAGAAATGGCCTCCAGCAGCGAAGAGTTGGGCGCGCAAGCGGTTGCCTTGAAAGAACTGGTCGAACAGTTCCGCACCAACGAATCGCGCGGCCGCGAACTGGCCGAGCCGGCTCACGCCTGACGCCGGTTTCCCACCAGCAGTGCTCACACGGGCCGCGGGTACTTCGGTGCCCGCGGCCTCTTCTTTGGAGTGCGGGAACTTGTTCCCGCTTTCTGTCAGGAAGCATGAAGCACACCCTGCCGGCGGGGCGGGGCGATGCGGCGTAGGGCAGAAGAAAAGCGGCGATGAATCGCCGCACTCCAAAGCACTTTGGAGTGCGGGAACTTGTTCCCGCTTTCTGTCAGGATGCATGAAGCACACCCTGCCGGCGGGGGCCGGGTGACGCGGCGTAGGGCAGAAGAAAAGCGGCGATGAATCGCCGCACTCCAAAGCACTCTTGGGTTCACGGATTCGGCGGGCGCAAGCCGCGCCGGGGGCGCGGGCGGCCAAACAAGCCTGTGCGCACCTGGCCGCCCTCCAGACCGTAATCGATCAGTTCGAGCGTACTGCGGCGGACAATCCGTCCCGTTCGATCCATCTCTTTCGACCAGTGACTCACCACGCCGCCAGGCACCGTGCCCGAAGTGACCGCCAACGTGAACACGACGCCCTTGGGGTGCCGATTTACGGAACGCACGTGCGCTGACGGCTGGATCTCAGAGAGAACCCTGAACGGCATGTCCAACGCAATCACCTCGATAGTAGTTTCGCCCAGCTTTTCATTCCCGTCGAGCGTGGTAGTGACGCTCTCGCGCCGAAGGACGTGAGGCTGGACGTCGGCGGAGAAGAATACCTTCGAGGTGGTTCGCGTGCTGGAGCCGATGATCTCCAGCTCTCGGACCTGGCAAGCCACGGTCTGTTCGCCAACGGTGATTCGCGTGGGCGAAACCTTGCCCGGACGAAGTGTTTGCGTTTCCGTTTGCCCCCAGAAGCCTTGATCCACAGTTTGTGATTCAGCCTCGAAGCGTTTCCCGGCCACCTCCACGGTGGTGGCTACTTCGAGTGTGATGCCCCGGTCGTCCATCTGGAGCAACGTGGTTCTCGTCTCGCTCGTGCTGGTGCCGGTCACCAACCCGTCCTCGTCGAGCGTTTCCGTAAACACTCGCACCAGCTTCCATGCTCCCGGCTGGAACTCGCCCCAGGGATGATACTGCCGGCACACTTCAATGTCCTGCCCCAGGCCGTCGAGGCCGAAGACCGCAAGCGTCAGGATAGCGCCCCAGAATGCGCAATTCGCCATTCGCACGATGCTCTCTCCGATGGGGAAAAGGGAAACGGTGCGGGACTCCCTGTACGTCACCGTTCACGCGGCGCGGCAGAATCCTTCTTCGCGACACGGGCAGAGGGGGAGTCCACCGTGAAAGTTAGCGTCGGTTTTTTCCAGTTTATCACGACATTGTAGCTTACCTCAAGCCCCACCGGCCTGCAAACTCGGCCCATCAATCCCCGCATGCTAGCCCGGCTCATTCATCTACGTAGGGTGGTACATGGTCGCGTGGGTCATTGGTGGGTCTACGCAAGCCGCAACCAAGCTAATTCACACTTCGCGACCTCGTAGCACACCGGAAACAGCGACCAATGGCCCACCAAAGAAGCGGCTTGCTTGGCCCATCCTACCTATGGTGGCCAATGAATCCCCTCGTGCAAGTAGCGCAGCCTACCTCGCGGGTCGTAGGGCTACCACGACACACCGGGTCAGGTCTCCTTATCGATCGGCGGCGATGGGCCGCGGATCGCCTCGGGGACCTCGGGAATCTCCATTTCGATAATCAGCGGGAGCAGGAATTCTTTGGGCCAGCCGAACCGATTGTTGGGAGCAAACCGCGCCGGCCGGCCGCACGGCTCTTGTGGCTCGGCCTCTTGCACGGTGGCGTCACTGCCCGGCATTGTGGAGTCGCCAGACGGCAATTCGGTGCATTCTTCTCTCGGTACCGGAGGCCGCGCCAACAACGGGGCCTCCGGCCCTCCACAGCCGGCGTGCAAGACACTCGGCGCCATAATCAGCAGCACAGACCACCTCATCATATCCATTATGATCCGGCCCCGGCATTCTGCAACGCCCCCGGTGTGGTGTGCGACATGTTGACCCGCGCTTGCGGGCCATTTACGATGGCGGCAGCGGTGTCGTTATGCACCGTGGCCGTTTAAAGGAAAGCGTTCCCTTCCCATACGGCGGAGAGAACTCCCCGCGCCGTCGGCCAGTGAACGGCTGCCGGAAAACCAACCTCTCGGAGCCATCGCCATGAAGCTTCCCGCTATTGACCGACGCCGTTTTCTAGGGTCCTCACTCGGACTGGCCGTTGCAGGCACGTCGGCCGCCGCATTCGGCGCCGATGCGCCGCCGGCAAGTGACGCGCCTGCCCCCGTCGGACCATGGCAGGAGAACGAGACCATTGTGCGCCCGCGCGAGATCGCCCTGGACATTCTCAAGCCCACTCCGGCCCAGTTGGAGCACGGGCTTCAACTGCACGCGGCGTCGGTCGTGTTCGACTCCTACGGGTTCGCCCCGCGCGCGGCGGTCGACGGCGACGCCATCGCCGCGGCGGTGGAGGCAGGCGCCTCGCCGGACGAGGTGCAGGATATGCGCGAAGACATGTCGATGACCCGCTGGGCGACCGATCCGGTGGAACGCGCCGAGTTCCAGCAGGCGTTCGAGGCCTCCGGCGTGACATGCGTCTTTCAGAATGCCGGGCAGGAGGGCCAGGACCCGCTGCGGCTACTGAAACGTCTGGCGCGGTTCACCTACGCGACCGACCTGATGCGCGACTATATTCCCAAGGCGGCCACGCCCGACGAGGTGGTGCAGGCGAAGCAGCAGGGGCGCCGATGCCTCTACTTCACCGGCAACGGCGTGCCGTTGCGGCAGCAGTGGGACTCGGTCGAGGACGAGTTGAGCTACGTGCGGATCTTCTTCCAACTGGGAATCCGCATGATGCACATGACCTACCAGCGCCGCAATATGATCGGCGACGGATGCGGCGAGCCGACCGACGCCGGACTGAGCGACTTCGGCCGCGCGGTGGTGAAGGAACTCAACCGGCAGGGCGTTATTGTCGACGTCGCCCATTCCGGCTGGCGCACCGGGCTGGAAGCGGCGAAGGCCTCCGAGCGTCCCATGGTCGACAGCCATACCGTCTGCTGCGGTTTGCACGAGCACTTCCGGGGCAAGCCGGACGACGTGATCCGGGCCATCGCCGACACGGGCGGTTACATCGGCATTTGCGCCATCCCGGCCTACCTTGGCGGCACGTGCGACATTGCCGCCCTGCTGGACCACGTCGACCACGTAGTGAAGCATTTCGGAGTCGATCACGTGGCCATCGGAACCGACGTGGCGTACAGCTCCCGAAATACGGCGGCCGAGAACAAGAAGATCCCCTCCCGGCCTAGACAGCGCGAGCCGTTCCGGTCGCTTTGGCCGGAGGACGCGTTCAAACTGCCCGAGACCGCGCACCCTAACTGCCGCGCCAGCCTGGCCTGGACCAACTGGCCCCTGTTCACCGTCGGCATGATCCAGCGCGGCTACCGCGACGAGGACATCCAGAAGATCCTCGGCGGCAACGTGCTGCGCGTTGCCCGGGCCGTGCTTGAAGACCGGGCTTAAGGCGCAAATCGTTCTTGCAGGGTGGTTCGCGGTTGCGAAAGCCCTTGGGGTACGTGCAGAAACACATTGGACGGATTGCGTGGCACGTTCAATGTTGTTGTACACGAGTCGTGGGCGCCACCAGCCGGCTTGTCCGGCCTGGAGCGGTGGTCAGTCGGCTAAGACAGGGCCGAGGCTCTCGATCTCCCCTGCACGTTGCCGCCGCCGGAGGCGGCGGCAACGTGCAGGGGAGATATTCGCGTGAACCGTGCCCGCTTAGCCGACTGACCACGGCTCGCGCGGGGCAAGCCCGCACGTGGCCCTTTGCATCAACCCAAGTTTGCGTACAGCCACCAGGCCGGCATCCTGGGCTGGGAGAATGGTGTTCCTACGGAACCCTTGTCCGCCCTACTGGGGAACGCAGTCTGTCAACAAGGGGAGGCCGGTACGGAGCCATTCTCATCACTCCGCGCCCGACTGTTGCACCCGCGGAAACCGTAACTATAATAACAGTTAAGCTCGGGATATTGCGCCCAGCCGTTTTCTTTCTCGTGCGGGTTGCACCTGCCATAGAGAAGAGTGAACAACCTGTAGGTAAGCAGAGGAGTTGCAATGCGACTTTACCATTCTTATTGTGATATGCCATTGCTCATCGTTGCGTTGACCGCCGGTCTGATCGGCGCCGGCCCGGCCGCCCGGGCAGCGACCGTTCTTTGGGACGGCGGCGCGGGCGCAAACATGAGTTGGACCGCCGACGGCCCCGGCGGGAACTGGTCCGGAAGCGCCGTGCCCGGCGCGGCCGATACCGCCGCGTTCACGCATGTTGCCGGCGGCGCGGCGCATGGCGCGTTGACCAACGTGGTTCCCTCTGCGTATACCGCCGCTGCGCTTTCCTACCAGTTAGACCCTGCTACGCCGACCGCCTTCTTTCACACCACCGAAATCGCCGCGGGAGGGACGTTGCTGCTCACCGGAGGGTTGAACGTGTCGCCGTCCAGCGTGGGCGCCGCCGGCGATGTCAGGACCGGCCAGTCGTTCGTGGTCGACGTCGCCGTGGTTGGATCGGGCTCGACCTTGCAGGTGGGCGACACGGGCACGCATACAGCCAACATGATCATCGGTCGCTCCGCGAGCGCGGGGTCCCATAACACCTATTCCTCGCACAGCTTCGGGAAGCTCGATCTGTCAGGATTGAGTTACTTCGAGGCCAACCTCAATACGCTGAGTCTCGGTCATGGCATCGAATGGGGCAGTGCGGGGGTGGGCCGCTTGACCTTGGCGGCGAACAACCTGATTTCCGCCACCCGGATCGAAACCGGCCGCGGCACCGGCCAGGCGACCATCCTCCTCGGGCAGGAGAACACGATCCGTACCGACACGTTTTATTTGAACATCGGCAAGGGCAACCCGGGCAACTGGCCGAGCGTCGGAAGCGACGTGAGGTTCCAGAATGGCCTGACCAACCCGGTGCTCAACCTCACCGGTTTGAACAACGCGGGGGTGAACCTCGCCATTTCCTACAACCATACGAACAGCACCGCCGCAAGCAATGTCGATGTGATGGACCTCACCGGTGGAGTGTTCAACGCCACGATCAACGAATTGACCCTCGGCCGGTTCGCGGGCAGTCACAACGGCGGCTCCCGCGGCACCCTCATCATGGACGCAGGCACCGTCACTGCCAGCAGAATCACCATGGCAGAAACGACCGGTCCAGTTCCCGAAAATACCCAAGGCACGCTCACGATGCGCGGCGGGTCGTTCACGGTCTTCGGCCCCATAACCGACGGGGGGGGCACCAGCACGATCAATGTTCACGGAGGCACCTTCACAAGCTACGGCACTATCGGGCTCGACAACCTCAACCTCGGTACGAGCACGGCGACGGCCACCTTGGCCATCAACGGGCTTGCATCGGGCGACCGTGAGGTGACCAACTACAACCACGGGGCCAACGGCGTGCTGGCGCTCACGGTGAACCCCTTCGGCTCCGGAGCCATCCATGCCACCACGGCTACCCTGGCCAATGGAAGCCGCGTCGAAGTCAACGCCATCGACGGCGTTTCCACCAGCGCGGCCGATCAGACACGCTGGATTGCCGGCACCGGGGCCTGGGACGCCACGGACTCCCCATGGTCGGAGGGCCTGCCCGCCGGGTTCACCATCGCCAACAACACCGCCTACCAGTTTCTGCAGGCGGGAACACTGACGAACAACGGACTCAGCCTAACCAATTCGCCCGGTTGGAACCTGAGCGTGACCCCCGGCGCGAATGGAACGGCCACCGTCACCCGCACCGGCGGTGATCTCACCACCGGCCCGCGCCGCGCGGTCATTGACGACTCCGCGGCCAACGTCACCCGCGCCGACCACCTGACCGTGGCCGAGGCGGCCGGGGCCGATGCCGCCATGTTGGAGGTCAAGGCCGGTCAGCTTACCGTCGGCACCGCCGGCGATCCGAAGAACCTGACTCTGGGCAGCGGAGCCGCACCCGGCCAACTGCTGCAAAGTGGCGGCACGTTGCTGGTTCACGGCAATGTTGCGAGTACCGGCCCTAGCACCGTCAATCTATACGGTGGTACGCTGAACGTCGACGGCAGTTTTCAGGTCGACAACTTGGCCGTGGGCAAAGAGAACGGATCGGCCGTACTGAGGCTCGACAGTACAGACGCAGTCACCCACACGATCGGCAATAGTGTGACCCTTGCCGACGGAGTCGGCTCCAGTGGCACGATTCGCGTCCTCAGCGGCACTTTGACCGTTTCCGGCGGCATTAGCGGCGGCGGCGCCAGCGCACTGCACATCGATGGCGGAGGACTAGACCACGACGCAGGCGACCCGATCGGCACCAGCCCCGCCAGTGTTACGATCAACGGCGACCTGAAGGTCGATGAACTCCGCGTCGGGTACATGCACAACGAAGGCGGCACAATCTTGGGCGGCAAGGCCACGCTTACCGTCGTTGGTGGCGACGTAGAAGTCGGGGACGGTACCCGAACGCTCAATATTGGCCGGCGCGTCCACAGTGTAAGTGCACATCCTCAGCCCGACCGTTATTGGGGCATCGCCGACTTCAGTGCCGCCACCTCTGTGACAGTTGACGTAGAGGCACTCTGGCTTGGCGTCTCGCGAACTCCTACCGGCGGGAATCCATCGCCTGGCCCGAACACAGTGGGCGAACTGTACCTGTCCACTTCTGGCCCGAACATCATTCGCGCCGCCGAAATCCTTGCCGGCGACGTGCCTGGGGGGGCCGGCGCCTCGCCCGACGATAGCAGCATAACTTTTGGCGCCTCGACCAACGACGTGCTGACTGATTTGTTGATTCTCGGCGGCCGGAAGGGGCGCGGAGTGGCTTCCTTGGCGGATGGTGGCGAGTTGAACATCGGTGGCCTGACCGGCAGCGAAGCACACCTCATGATTGCCAATAACGACGTTGGCACCGACTCAAGCTCAACCGGCGCACTCGATGTATCAGGCGGTACGCTGAATGCAACGTTTCACGAGGTGGTCTTGGGGCGCTTCACTGGGTCGGGAAATGGCAGTGGAAGAGCCACGTTCATCATGGGCAACGGATCCGTGACGGCCAACAGCCTCCGGTTAGCCGAAAGCGATAGTACAAACAATGCTGCCGCGACCTACGGCATCCTCCAGATGGTCCACGACGACGGGCTGTTCACCGTCTCGGGCGACATTACCGACGGACGGGGCGCCGGCCACCTGCGCATCGACGCCGGCAGCCTCGTGGTCGGCGGCAGCATGAACGTCGACAACCTGCGCGTCGGGCAGGGCGTCGGAACCGCACTGCTGAACCTGACCGGCATGGCCGGCACGCATAGCGTCGGAAGTGCGGTCACCATTGCCGGCGGGGCAGGCTCGAATGGTACGATCCGCATCGCGGGCGGCACCTTCGACCTGCCGGCCCTGACCGACGGCGGAGGAACGAGCACCCTCGACTTGCCCAACGGTACGATGAACGTTGCAGGCAACTTCGCGGTCGATAACGTGTGGGTCGGCGCGAATGATGGTACCGCCGTGCTCAACGTCGGCGGCACCGTCGCCATCGGGTCCGGCGCCGGCAGTACGCTGAATGTGGCCGTTGTTGCCGCAGGCGGCACCGGGGGCGGTAGCGGCACGCTGAACTTCGCCAATGCGACGTCGGTTGCCATCGATGTCGATACCGTGCGGATCGCCAATTCCGGGCACGGCGCAGGCTCGACCGGCCTCGTGCAACTCAGCGGCGGCGCCAATACCATCCGGGCCGAGGAGGTTGTCATTGGCAACCGCAAGGGAATTGCGACTGTCGATATGGTCGCGGGTGGAACGCTCGACATTGTGGGCCAGACCGGCGCCCGGGCCAACATGAGCATCGGCCGCAACAACAT
>JAVEUP010000429.1:0-2565 GCA_034005525.1 Thermoguttaceae bacterium
GGTAACCAGTAGAATAAACCCCAGAAGGGCGCCGGGGATGGCGAGAACAAGGGCGATAATGCCAATAGTCATGACCCACGGGCGCGAATCGACGGCAGCCCGGCACAAATGGGCGGGAAGCTCTTCACCCTCGCTCATCGCGATGGCCGGCTGCGCGACTCCTTGTGGCTGTTGCCCCGGGAACAGGCGGGCGAGGTCGGGAATCTGGCCGGCGGGCATCCAGCCCTGCATCCCTTCCGACCAGACCTGGTTGGTGGGCTGGAGCCGGCCGGATGCGATCACGTCCATCAGCGCAGCGCGCGACACCGGCCCATTCTCTTGCCCGCCGAGTTCGTAGTACCATTGCTTTCCGTCCGAGGTCGCGGCGGGAGCGGGCGCCATCGCACGCGGTTCGGCCGGTCTGGCATCCCAGGGGGCACCCCCGGCAGGTTCGAGGACGGCCTGAGTTTGCGTGGCCCCGGCCGGTTGCCCGTCGCGCGGTACGAACAGGTGTGGGTACGAGGAAGCCGGCACCCAGTTGACTCCGTCGGCTGAAAGCTGGTGCAATCGGCCGAGTTGTCCACGCCTCGCCAGCGCACGGAGTTTCTCCTCATCGAAGGGACCCAACACCCTGCCGCGGAGACGAACATACAATGCCTCAGCCATCGTGTGGCTCCTTGACTCATTGCGACGCTACGGTTTGTCCTGACGCGCCGATTGCGACAAACAGGGGCATACCTTCCCGAAGGGTCGCCGCAGCCGTTGAGTTCAGCACCATTTCATCACGTTGAACTGTGCCTATTCGTACACTCTGAACATTGTTTCCCTCGGTACAAAACACGAACACTTCCGCCGGACCGGAGGGATGGATGTTCGCCACCGGCTCCCACTCGTTCTGCAAGTTCTTGCGGAGCCAACCTGTCCAACGGAATGGACTGCCCGGCGGCCGCCAGAGAGATTCCAATTGCTCCCTGGCTTGTTTCCACGCGGTAACGAACGAGGGCACACGGCCCAATTCAGCCCGGGCAAGCTGCCGTGCCTTATCGGCCTCGGGGCAATTCGGGTCCATCCAGTTCGCGAACAGGTTGACCTTTGACTGACTGAACGTGTCGTCATGTTTTTCAAAAGCTTCCGCCATCGGATAACTGCCGTCGCAAGCCGTTTTCAACGCCATTCTCAGCAGATCGAACCGGAGGAGTTCATCCACGTCGTCGGCCCGATAGATGGCTTCCATGATCCGGTACAACTGCGATTCCCAGTTCTGGTGGTCAAGGCTTGCCAAGACAGACCGGATCTCTTTGCTCAGAACCACTTGGGGTGCCACGGCGATCTCTGCCGTATCAGCCTGGACGGTTCTGCTACGCTGATCGCCGGTGCGGTTAATGACGAATCGAATGGAATGGGAGCCTGGCTGGAACTTCGGCTCCTCGAACGTGTAATACCGCTTTCCCTGCGTGCGGTCTTTGACGCACCAGCAGGCGCGCATAATGGGTTGGTCCAACTCGCGCTGCAACGCGGTTTGCGCGCGGCTCGTATTCCGATTGGCGACGGCTTCCAGCAGTGGAACCCGCTGTTGGACGGCCTTCCCAAATGGTGTTTCGCGGAGCGTTGCGTCGTTGCCTTCGAGCAGTTGTCGCACCACTTTGAGATATTCTCGCGCTTTGTCGGGGTCAAGTTGTGCGGGAACCTCCTGATTCCAGCGTTCGACAAACGCGCTGAACCGGACAACCGCCTCCCAAGCCGCCCTGCCCTCCGCAACGCGGCGGAAATCGGACGCCCGGGG
Organism: Thermoguttaceae bacterium; assembly: GCA_034005525.1. Lineage (GTDB taxonomy): Bacteria > Planctomycetota > Planctomycetia > Pirellulales > Thermoguttaceae > PWXP01. The sequence continues at coordinate 1,763 of JAVEUP010000429.1, forward strand.
CGTCGTGACGAACTGATCGGCATACGAGCGAAGTGCGCGCTGGTAGGCCTCGCAATCACCCGTAGCGCGGGTGACGGCGTCGAGCGACCGCTCCTCCTGCTCGCTCTGTGCGAGCTTCTGTCCGAGCTTCGCCAGGGTTTCGTTCAATCCCTTGTCTTCGCGCTCGAAAAGGCCGTAGACGTTCATCGACTTAGCCCGCCCGACCAGTTGTTTCAGCGTGCTTCCCGCCTCCTGAATAGGCTCCTGATACTGATCCAGGCTGGCATACCCGCGACGTTCCATAAGGCTGACCTGCTTGCCAAGCGCATCGAAGTCGGCGCGAAGGGCTTGAATGTTCGCATCGCGAACCGTGGAGCGAATACCTTCAATCTGTTGGGCCAGTTCGGCAACCTTGCTCTTCTCTTCACTCGTTTTGGCCAGTCGCTCGGCCGATGAAAGCGCGCCCGCGTCGGGCTGGATCAACTCCGGGGTATCGCCTTCGAGCGACTCTTCAACCCGCGCCACGGCACCGCGATATTCCTTCTTCCGCTGCTCCTCTTCGGCGATCGCCGAATCGAGCCGGGCGACGAGCACGGCAATTGGGGGCCACTGGAGGGCCTCCGAATCCTCGCGGTCGATCTGCTCCCGGTAGTTATCAGCGGCGTCCAGATCGCCCTGGTCGATCATCTGTTCGAGGTTTTGTCGAGTTTGCTCGCGGCGGGAGTGCTTCGCTTGCGCCTCCACGGCCCACCAGATGCCACCGGCTGACAGGAGCAGCATACCAAGGACGGCAACCGTGGCAATGTAACGGCGCCGGGCAGAGG
>JAVEUP010000053.1:0-41102 GCA_034005525.1 Thermoguttaceae bacterium
CCATCGGCTCGCACTCTTACCCGTTTGCCCAACCGGCCTACGCACCGCTACGCCTCGACAGGCCGCCATCAACATCACGGGGTTATTGAGAACTTACAATATCGGACCGTTCACGAATAACAACCTCCCCCGCAGTTATGCTTTTCAGGTCAATCTGGTCCCTGTGCCCTCACTAGCCGATACGCTCACGTGGGACGGGGCCGGCGACGGCGGTTGGACAGACGGCCGTTGGACCGGCACGCCGCCCACCTACCCCGACGCCAACACTCACGCCGTAGTTCGCACCAACACGGTGGCCGTCACCGGCGCCCAACATGCCCACCGGGTGACTGTCGAAAGCGGCGGCGTTTCCATTGGCCCGGGCGCCTCGCTCACGCTGGACAGCGCGGCCGCGATCAGGGTGGATGCAGGCGCGAGCCTCACGCTAAACGGCGGCTCGCTCATTGCAGCGAACGGAATCGGCACGATCAGTTCGCTTGTGCTTAACAGTCAAGGAACGATCGACAACGCCGGCCAGCTTTCTGTCGGAACACTTAGCGACGGAGGCACAGCCGGCACCCTTACCAAGCAGGGGGCGGGCGACCTGCTGCTTGCCGGAACGAGTCCGAGCACCTTGGTTGCAGGCACCGGCTTCGGCGTCCAGGCCGGCCGCCTCGTGGCCGTCTACAATGCGGGCAACAACCCGTTGGGCGACGCCTCGGTAGCCCTCAACGGCGGCGGCCTGGTGCTCAGCGGCACCGCCGCCGGCGCCTTCGACAACGCGGTCACCGTTGCGCAGAGCGGCACCATCACCGCGCAGTCCGTACCGCCCGGTGTTGCCGGCCAGACGGTGACGTTGGGCAGTGCCAGCCGCGGGATTGCCGTCGCAAGTGGCCAAACGCTCACGCTGGCCACCGCCGCCAATTACACTCTGGCCGTCAGCGGCGCCATCACCGGCCCCGGCAGCCTGACCGTTGCCGGCTACAGCGGCGCGGTGCGGCTCGACGCGGCCAATAGCTTCGAAGGCCAGACCACCATTGCCGGCGGCACGCTCAGGCTCGGCCATGCCGAGGCCCTGCCTGCCGGCAGGACGCTTGCCATGTCCGGGACCGGGACACTGGACCTGAACGGATACGGCCTGACGGTCAGCAACATCACGTCCAGCAGTTCGACCAACACCATCACCGACTCGGGTTCCGGAAGCGGAACGTCAACGTTGACGATATCCTCCGGAACCCCGGCCACGGTCGCGGCGGTCATCCGGGACGGCAATACTCGGAAAGTAGCGGTTAACCTTCTCAACAGCAACAGCGGCACAACACCGTTCGCACTGAACAGCCCTAACACTTTTTCCGGCGGAGTGACCCTGCTGCACGGCACGGGCTCCGGTACGCGGTTGCGGGTGACGGGCCAGATCACCACCGTCGGCTCGCCAGGCGCGATTGTTAGCAGTCCGTTCGGAACAGGCCCAATTACCATCGGGCAGGCCGCTACCGACAAGGCGGCCATCCTGTTCGACTCGGTCAACAATAACACGCTTGTCAACGACGTCATCTTCAACACCACGGCGGGTACGGACGTGGTCGGTGGGATCCGGATCGACACGACGGGGCATACCTTCTCCGGAATCTTGACGGCCAACCTTGCTGCCGCAACCTTCAATACCGGCGTTGACAGGACGGGGAGCGTCGCCCTGACCGGGCGGGTGACGGGTAGTCGGGGACTCGGCGTGTACGGCAATAATGGTACCCTTACGGTCACCTTGAACAATCAGACCCCCAGCGCCAACAACTATCAAGGCGACACCGTGGTCGGCATCAATATGTCCCCCGGGCGTTTTACGACCCTGAGGCTTGGCGCCCCCAATCAAATCCCCCACGGCGCCGGTGCCGGCAACGTGATTGTCAACTCCAACGGCACGGGCGTGGGGATGCTCGACCTGAACACCTTCAGCGAGACCATCAACGGCCTGTCGGGCAACGGCGTGGTCGACACCGTCGCCGGCGGCGCGCCGACCTTGACCGTCGGCGGCAACAACGCCTCTAGCACTTTCGCCGGCACGATTCAGAACACCGCCGGGTCGCTCTCCCTGGAGAAGACCGGCGCAGGGATGCTGACCCTCTCCGGTACCAACACGTATTCGGGCACCACCACGATCCACCAGGGCACGCTGCAAGTCGGCGCCGGCGGCACCGGCGGAACGTTGGGTACGGGCACCGTCATCAACCACGGGTCGCTGGTCTTCAACCGCGCCGACAACGTCACCGTGGGCAACGACGTTGCCGGGAGCGGCTCGCTCCACAAGATCGGGGGCGGAACGCTTGCCCTGACCGGCGCCAACACCCATACCGGTATCACGGCGGTTCATGAAGGGGCGCTTCTGGTGAACGGTTCGCTGGCTGGCGGGTCCGGCGTTGCGGTGGGAACCGGGGTCATCTATACCGACGGCTTCGGAGGCTCGCCGGGAGACAATCTCCAGGGAACCCACCCCGATTTCGGATCACGCGCTTGGACCGCCTCCGGCCACTGGAAGGCGGACGGCTCACGGTTGTCGACAGGCGACGGCAACGCCTTCCTGCCGTTCACACCCGAATCGGGGCGGCTCTACTCGGTGTCGATCGATCTGAATCCGAACTCACCAATCGGGGCCACCGATTGGTTCGCAGTCGGCTTCACCAACTCGCTAAGCACAACCGGCAATTTCCATCTGAACGGCGCTGCCCCGTGGATGTTGCTGCGCGTGGATCGCACTAACAACATGCAGACGTTCCTGGGGCCGAGCACGGCCGGCGGCGTTACGCACAATGGCCCTTGGCCGGAAGGGTTCGTCAATATGACGATCGAGCTTGACACCCGGCCAAGTCAATGGACCGCCCAATGGTTTCTCGACGGCGCTCCGATCCGCACGACCGTGTTCAGCACCAACCCGGGGATCAACTACGTGAGCTTCGGCGGCTACAACACGGCCGTCGGCCAAGTCGACAACTTCCGCCTGAGTGTTCTGGAGGGAGCACCGGCGGCCGTCCTGGGCGGCTCCGGCTTCATCGGCGCAGACACCACCATTGGCAAGTTCGGCATCCTGTCGCCGGGCGAGAGCATCGGCACGCTGACGTTCACCGAAGGCGCAAGCCTGACGCTCGATCCCGGCGCGACGATTGACTGGGAGTTCGTCAACAATGCGGAAGCAGGGGAAACGTATGACTATATCGTTGGCCAGGACCTCTTCCTGCCCGACGCCGACCACGCGATCATGCTGAATATTGCAGGCCGCGACGGCTACACCATCAGTGCGGGCGACAGCTTCAGCCTGTTTTCCGGTAACGTCCACGCAGGTTCGACACCCTTGGCGTACGGAGACGACATTACAAACCTGTTCCATATCACCGACAACATCAATTGGTGGGGCACGTGGCAAGTCACTGCCGGCGGCCTGACCCTGACGGCGGTCCCCGAGCCGGGCGCGTGCCTGCTGCTGCTTTCGGCACTGACGTACGCGCTTCTTATGCGGCGGAGGAAGCCGTATAGTCGATGACCGATCCGATACTCGCGGGCTTTCCAGGAGCAAGCCATGTGTTCCATTCTCCGCAGGTGGAAAAACGCGAACCGGAGTTCCCAAGGGTTTACGCTGGTGGAACTTCTGGTGGTGATTACGATCATCGGCATCCTCATCTCGCTGTTGCTCCCCGCGGTGCAGAGCGCCCGCGAGGCGGCCCGGCGCACCCAGTGCTCGAACAACCTGAAGCAGCTCGCGCTGGCCTTCTTGCAGCACGAGGCAACGCACGGGCATTTCCCAACCGGGGGATGGGGCTTCGCATGGGTCGGCGATCCCGACCGGGGATTCGGTTGGAAACAACCGGGCGGCTGGATGTTCAATATTCTCCCGTATATCGAGCAGCAGGCGCTGTACGAGTTGCAGGCGGGCAAATCGGGCGACGCGCGGGCAAAGGCCGCAAGCCAGATGATGTCCACGCCGCTCCCCGTTGCGAACTGCCCCACGCGCCGACGCGCAATGGTCTACCCTACAGCCTCGGGTTGGCACTACCGCACGCCACTGATCGGCGGCCCAACCGGTAACCAGCAAGCAGCAACCACGCTGCACGTGGCTCGCAGCGACTACGCGGCCAACGGCGGAGTCACCTGGATCCGCGCTACCGACGAGGCCATGCACGCAGGCAGCGGCCCGGACAGTTATGACACGGGCGATGCGCCCGCCTATTTTCAGGAGAAGTTGGCGCCTCGCATTGCGCAACAGACGGGCATCGTTGGCGTCGCCAGCGAGTTCTCCTCTGCACACGTTCGCGATGGCCTGAGCAACACCTACCTGGTGGGCGAAAAGTACCTGTCGCCCGACAAGTACACGACCGGCAATTGTGGCGGCGACAATGAGAACATGTACATGGGCACGAACCAGGACGTCGAGCGGTTCAGTTACGTCCGCCCGTGGCAGGATCAGCCGAGCAACGACTATAACCAGGAGTGGGGCAGCGCCCATGCCGGCGCACTCAACATGGCCTTTTGCGACGGTTCGGTGCGGAGCATCAGTTACTCGATCGATCCGGAAACCCACCGATGGCTTGGGCATCGTGCCAGTGGCAAACCGATCGACGCATCGAAGTGGTGACCCCTTCGCTGCATGGCGCCCTCTCGGGGGCTGGAATATAGGTTGATTGTATCTTGACAGACTTGGCGACCTTGTGAACGAGGAGACGAGCGATGAGACGAGTAAGCGGGATCTGTTTTGCAGTGGCAGCGGTCTTCCTGCTGTGGCAGCCGTCCATCCAAGCGGCCATGGTGGCATATTACAGTTTCGATGAAGGGGCTGGATCGGTCATCCAAAGTTCATTCGGCACCCACCCCATGAACCTGAACAATATGACGACTCCCGGCTGGAGCGAAGGCAAGATCGGTGCCGGGGCATACACCTTCAGCGGCGCCGACTGGGCCGAGGCGGTCGGAAGCCCTCTGAACGGCGCCGATTCGTTCTCGATCGCCTGGTGGATGAAGACACTGGAAGGCGACAAGGACGCGGGGATTATCTCAAGTGATCCCAATTCGCCGACGGCCGACCGGTTCATGATCTGGAAGAAGTCCACGATGATCTATGCCGGTGGAAGCTCGGCTCTGCCTGGAAACCAGCTCCTCAGCGACGGGCAATGGCACCATTATGTGGTGACCAAAGAGAACGACGTCGAGTGGAAGCTCTACCGCGATGGAATCGAACGGGCTACCGCCACCAGTGCCACCGATTTCGTTCAAGCCGACGGGCCGCTCCGCTTCGCCCGGCACGCGAACGCATCCATCGACGCTCGCTGGCCGGGAGCGCTCGACGACGTGGCGCTGTGGAATGAGGTGGTTTCACCGCAGACCATCGGGCTGATCCACGGGCTCGGACATTTCGCCGGGGTGGCCGCCAACGATCCGGCAATCGGCCAGGTTTTCGATGCGTTCCAGGCAGGGCCGGGCGGTTCGGCCGTTGCAGGCGACAGGACCTGGGTGTACACAACCAAGATCGCAGGCGGCATTGGTACCGCGGGCGGGCGGACGAACACAAACGAGTACATTGTCCTCGACACCCTGGGAAATGGCGTCCAAGCCGTCAATGATCTGTTGCTGGCACCCATCGGCGCGGGCACCGGGATCGCACATACCACCGTGGATACTCCGAGTACCGGCCCGCGCACCAATATCGACCTGGGATACAGCTTGATTCTCGACCCCGGACACTATCAGGCTGTCAACTTTTCATTCGCCTACGGCCAGGATGGTGTGACGATTCCCTTCCTGGCCCGCGCGGCTGCCGGCGGTGGGTATGAGATTCTGGCTGTGGGTGACACCCAAACCGTCACCGGCACCGGCACGCTCACCGTCGGCTTCGGCGGAGACAGCACCTTCGAACTTGACGAAACGACCCGCGTCTTTGCCGGCATCACGGGCCTGATCGACCACGACAATCCGGTCAGGTTGCAGAATAACACAGCGACTTGGACCGATCATAGCGGTTTTAAGACTGTTGGGGTGGGGGGAACAATTTCCGGATTCACCACGCTTGGACGCACCTATGCCTTTCAGATTACCGTGGTGCCCGAGCCCTCGTCATCCCTGATGGCCGTAGCCGGCCTCTTGGCGGTGCTCACGTTGTGGCGCCGCCGGCGATAGCGGCGATGTCCCAGAAGCGATAATATGCAGGGAATGCCTGCAAGAACACCCGCCGTGCCGGCACAACCGCAGCGGCGGAACAACGACAAGGAGCGTGACAAATCGTATTACACCGGATTATTCATGACGATGTAGGGTGGTGACAAGCAAGCCAAGACCCTGGTGGGCCTTCGGTCGCTCGGCCGGATCTGCTTCCAGCGCACGGCGTGCAAACCAGCCCGGGCGTGGCTTGCGCAGGCCCACCAAGGACTTACGCGACCTTGTCCCACCCTACATGAATAGTCCAGGCTAAGGAGAGACCGATGTTAACCGCAGAAGGTGAATACGGAATCCGAAACGGAAAGCGTGGCTTTACCCTCGTTGAGCTTCTCGTGGTGATCACGATCATCGGCATTCTGATCGGGCTGCTTCTGCCGGCGGTGCAGAGCGCCCGCGAGGCGGCACGGCGGATCCAATGCACGAACCATCTGAAGCAGCTTGGCCTGGCCTTCTTGCAGCATGAGGCAACGCATGGTCACTTCCCTACCGGCGGCTGGGGGTATGCATGGGTCGGCGATCCCGATCGGGGATTCGGTTGGCGGCAGCCGGGTGGTTGGGTGTTCAATGTCCTCCCCTACATCGAGCAGCAGGGACTGTACGATTTGCAGCTTGGCAAGACCGGCACGGCCCGATCGGACGCCGCCGGCCAGATGATTGCCACCCCGCTTTCTGTGATGCACTGTCCCACGCGCCGACGCCCGATGCCCTATCCCGCAGGAACGGCCCACGTGCATTTTCGCACGCCGCTGATCGGCGGGCCCACCGGCGAAATGCGCGCAACGTCCACCCTGCAAGTGGCGCGGAGCGACTATGCGGCCAACGGGGGGATTTCGTGGATCAAGTCGCCCGCTGGCGACCACGGCCCGGCCAATTATGACGCGGTCACCTCATCCGCCTATTGGTCCAGCAGCACCTCGCAGCAGACCGGCGTCGTGGGCGTGGGCAGCCAGGTCGCGGTCGCCGACGTTCGCGACGGCCTGAGCAATACCTACATGGTGGGTGAGAAGTACCTGTCGCCCGACAAGTACACGACCGGCAATTGTGGCGGTGACAACGAAAACATGTATATGGGCTCGAATCAGGACGTCGAGCGGTTCAGCAGCGCTAGCCCCTGGCCGGATCAGCCGGGCAACGACTACAATATCCACTGGGGCAGCGCCCACGCGGGCGGGTTCAATATGGCCATGTGCGACGGCTCGGTGCGAAGCATCAGCTATTCCATCGAAACGACGACGCACTACCGGCTCGGGCATCGTGCAGACAACCAGCCGATCGACCAGTCGAAGTTCTAATCCTACCCGATTACCACCCAAGGAGACCTCCCATGACCAAGACGTGGAGCCGTCGCGAAGTGCTGCGCCTTTCCGGCGCGGCGTTGGCCACCCCGTATCTCGTTCCGTCGGCCGCATTGGGCCTTGACGGCGGTGCGCCGCCCAGCGAAACGGTGCGGGTGGGTGTGATCGGCTGCGGCGGGCGGGCGCGATTCATCCGGGAAGGGGCCGACGTGAAGGGCTTCCAGGTGGTCGCCGCCTGCGATTGCCAACCCGGACGCGCGGAAGCATTCGTGCGAGACATGGCCGGCGATGCCAAGTGGGGCGTCTACGAGGACTTCCGCGCCATGATCGAGAAGGAGAAGCTCGACGCCGTCATGGCCGAGACGACTACCCACGCCCGGGCATACGTGACCGTGTCCGTCATGCAAATGGGCATGGACGTCTACATTGAAAAGCCCATGTGCCTGACGATCGCCGAGGGGCGGGCCATGGTCAACGCGGCGAGGAAGCTCGGCCGCGTGACCCAAGTGGGCACGCAGCAGCGGTCCATGCCCATCAATAACTGGGCTAGCGACCTGGTCAAGAATGGGACGCTCGGCAAGGTCCGCGTGGTCGAGGCGCCGAACTTCGTCGGCCCGTTCCGCTGGACCAAGACCTCCACGGCCGACGTGACGGAACCGGTCGAACCTTGGTGGGATACCTGGACCAACCAGGCCGAGCTGCGCCCCTACGACCCGGCACTGCACCGCGGCTGGGCACGCTGGTGGGACTACGACGGCGGCGGGCTGTGCTTCGGCGTGACCGGCTGGGGCACCCACTCGTACGATCAGATCAACCGCGCGCTGGGAACCGACGATACCGGACCCGTTGAAGTCCTGCTCGAAGAGCCCGTGGCCGACCGCGAGACGGGCCGCTTCGAAGCCCGCGAGACCGTCGGAGGCGTGGTCGTCGGCGATACCGGCGACGAGGACACCGGCACGCCGTACCACGGCATGGCGAAGCTGAGCGGCCCGCGGGCGCGCATGCGAATGAAGTTCGCCTCGGGCACCGAACTGCGCCTGCACATGGACGGCGACCGCGGCCCCGGCCTCGGCGCCATCTTCACCTGCGAGAAGGGCAAGGTCGAGATCAACCGCAACAAGCTGGCCAGCAATCCGCGGGAACTGGTGCGAGCGCCGGACAACCCCGGGCCGAACCGCCGGCCGGAATCGGCCTATCATATCGAGAACTGGATCGAGTGCATCAAGACGCGCGAGCGCTGCACCGCCGACGTGGAGATCGGGCAGCGGGCGACCACGCTCTGCTACCTGGTGAACATCGTGCGCGACGTCGGCCGCGTGGGCGAGGTGCTCCGCTGGGACCCGGCCGCCGAACGTTTTACCAACTGCGACGAGGGCAATGCCCTGCTCGACCGCAAGCGGCGCGAGGGCTGGGAACTGCCGGTGGTTTGAGGTGTCAGGTGTCAGGTGTCAGGTGTCAGTGTGGTCAGTGTGGTCAGTGGTTGAGAAACCTGAATCCGAAAGGACAAACCATGAAGCGATTGGCAATTTACTGCCTGATAGTTCTCTCTGGATTTGCTTTTATAGTGACGCCGGCGGGAACCTTAAAGGCCGGAGAGGGGGAAGAGGGGTTCGTGCCGATGTTCAACGGCAAGGACCTGACCGGCTGGGAAGGGGTGCCCGGCGCGTGGGAAGTGCGCGATGGAGCGATTGTCGCGGAAAGCACGCCGGAAAGGCCGAGTACGAGGTCGCATTACCTTTACTGGAAAGGGGGCGAGCCGGCCGATTTTGAGATGCGATGCCGCTATCGCATCTCGGGCGAAGGCGGAAACTCCGGCGTCCAGTTCCGAAGCCTCCCGCGCCCGAATTGGGATACCTGGGGCTACCAGGCCGACATCGACACCGCCGGCGTCTATACCGGTTGCCTGTACCAGCATGAGCGCGGGCTTGTGGCCGAACGGGGCCAGAAGGTCGTAATCGACCAGGCCGGCCGGAAGACCATTACCCAGTTCGCCGACTCGGCGGAACTGCTCAACGCCGTGAAGGACAACGACTGGAACGAATACCGCATTGTGGCCAAGGGCCGGCACGTTGCGCTCTGGATCAACGGCGTGCTGATGTGCGAGGCCGAAGACCACGAGGAGAAATACGCCCTGCCCAAAGGGATCCTCTCCCTGCAAATGCACGCAGGCCCGCCCATGCGCGTCGAGTTCAAAGACTTGCGAATCCGGACGTTCTGAATTTGAACGGTTACCGGGCCCGGCGCTTAAGGAGCGAGCCTGACGCCGCATCCGTAGGCCTTCGTTTCAGGAACGCTGACCGGTTTGCCCGCCAAGAGTTCGGTGAGCGCCTGGTCCACGTAATTCAATGCCTCGCCATCGGCAAGCTTGCCGCCGCGGACATCGTCGTCGATCGCGCCCTGGTAGACGATCTTGTGGTCTTTGCCCAAGACGAACATGTGCGGCGTATTGGTCACCCCGTACAGCTTGCCAACCTCGCCGCCCCGGTCGTTCAATACCGGATAGGGCAGGCTGTACTTCTCAATGTGCGGTTTGTCCTGCTCGGGCGACTCGTTATGGTTCGAGTTGATGGCCAGCCAAACCACGCCCTTCTCGGCCCATTTTTTGGCGAGGTTCTGCATGTTGTTGGCTTCGTAGTGCCGCCTGGGGAAGGGGCAGTTCCAACTGGTCCATTCCAATACGACCACTTTCCCCTCGAAGTCCTTCAGTGCCACTTCCTTGCCATCCTGATCCTTCAGCGTGAACCCCTTGACCTCGTCGGCGACGGCGTGCATGCCGAGCATCAGAACAATCGCCGCGAGAATCGCCGTGACAACAATCTGCTTCTTCATGTCTGGACTCCTTGTGTAAAGGTTTGCCATTCCACGGAACAGCCCGCATCGGAGCGGACCGAACCGCACCCCAAAGGATGCCTAACAACCGGCCACAGCACTTTGGCACGTTCTCGGCTGTGGTGCAAAATGATAGGAATGGAGTCAACCCCTTCCGGGCGGACATTGCACCACCCGCACCTGGCCAGCTCGCTTCGGGGCTTGACTCCGGTCTGAAAACAATCTCGATGATCGCGAGGAATACCCTCTTGCAAAGGCCGCAGGATTCGACTAACATTTCGATAGTTGGCGAACGATAGAATAGTTATCGACCTTTGAAAGTAGTGAAACCATAAAAAAGCGAATCGTAGCGGGCGTTGTGGTACGCGGGCTCGTTGCGGAGCTGTCTGTAGCTCTGGCGATTGGAATGTTCGGATTCGGCAATGGCGATGGCCATGACGCGGACCGCGCCCTGCAAGACGAAGGCGAGAATGCTGGCGAACGATCCCGCGATCATCCTCGCCGACGAGCCGACCGGCAACCTCGACCCGGAAACGGGTCGCGACGTGATCCGGTTTTCTGAAGCGATCAATGCAGAAGGCAAGACGATTGTCATGGTAACCCACGACCCCCGCGCCGCCGAGCGTGCCACGCCGTCCCTGCGACTGACCAACGGGCACATCGTCGGCGGTGCGAGTTCCGAGGAGCAGCGCCATGTTGCATAACGATACTTATCCTCCCGCCGCCATCCTCGAACAAGCGCCGCATTCTTTGCCTGCCAGAGAGGAAACGACTGCGAGCGGCTCCTGCACGCGGCCGTCCGGCATCGCCGCCAAGGAGTCGATGCAAGACTTCATGGCCATCACCAAGGCGCTGGCCGACGAGAACCGCGTGCGAATCCTGCTGGCGCTCCGGTCGGGGGAACTGTGTGTCTGCCAGATTGTCGAGTTGGTGCAATTGGCCACGTCGACCGTTTCCAGGCACATGTCGGTTCTGAAGCAAGCCGGGCTGGCTGAGAGCCGCAAGGACGGCCGGTGGATGTACTATCGGCTGCCGGGGGTGGATGCTTCACAACTAGTTCGCCGGGCCATCGAGTGGGTCTCCAGCATGTTGGCCGACGACTGTTCCGTGCGGTGCGACGCGAAGCGGCTGGGCGAAATCTGCTCACTCGACCCGCACAAACTGTGCGCCGCTCAAACGAACGGCAAGCATTCGTGCAATCATAATGAAGCGTTATCTTCGGAGGAAAAGCCATGTTCCGGTTGATCTCTCAGGCTCGGCCCGCGGTGTGGGGGTGCATGCTCGTCTCGGTGATGCTTGCGGCGGCTGCGGCACCGCGTCACAAACGTCCTCGGCCACGTGGATGGCCGTCAAGAGCGTCCGCTTCTGGTGGCAGGAGGGGCACGTGCAGCGCTGCTTGCAGGAGAAGGCCACAAACATCTCGCGGGACCTACATGCCCGGCGACGCCGGAAGCGCAATCTCCGGCCGCGACGTGTATATGTCGGCATGATCAAGCGAAGGCGTGAGCGATCCGTCACTTGCGCCGGTCGAGGTGCCCCGACTTGCTAATGGCCCGCCACAGCCGCATACCCAGCGTCAGGCTGAGTACGATGCCGAACGCTCCCAGCGACGAAATGTCGCGAATCAGAAGCCATGGCACGTTCAGCACCGGCGGAACCTTGTGCGCCAACAATAGCGACGATCCCAAGAACAACGCACTGGCCAGCATGCCCAGTACCAGCCGGTTGACCGAGGGTTCCAAGCCGCGGTGGTCCAGGTGGACGTCGAACGTGCCCGACTGGACCTGCTCCATGATCTCGCCCAGGTTGCGCGGGAGGTTTTGCAGCAGGTGTTCCAGTTCGCCGTAAAGCCTGCGCCACTTCCGGTACTGCCGCTTCGGCGACCACCGCCGCCAAGTCATGCGGCGTTGGTACGGAGCCATCACCTCAATGAGGTTGAAATCGGGCTGCAATATGCGAGCCGTGCCCTCGAGGGTAACAAGCATCTTCAGCAGCATCGCAATACGCGCGGGCAGCATGATGCGATACCGGCGGATCATCTCCGTCATCTCGTTCAGCGCGCCGCTCAGGTCGAACCGGTCCAGCGGCTGGCTGCCGTAATGCGACACGAAATCGGCCACGTCCAGCGTCAGAGCCGAGCGGTCCAGATTCGGCGGCGTGGCGCCCACTCGCGTAATCAGCACGGCCAGGTGCTCGGCATCCTGCCCGGCGACCGCCAGGAGCATCTCGGCGAAGTCTTCATGCAGAGCCTCGTCGATTCGACCTACCATGCCGTGGTCCAACAGCCCGAAGACGCCGCCGTCGAGCACCAGAATGTTGCCCGGGTGCGGGTCGGCGTGGTAGAAGCCGTGTTCGAAGATCATGCGCATGTAGATTTCCGCGCCTGCGCGGGCCAGCGCCGCCGGATCGACGCCCGCCTGTTCAAGTCGTTCGCGTTCTCCCAGCGGAATGCCCTCGATGAACTCCATGGTGAGCACGCGGCTGGTCGAGTGCTCGGGGTAGGCCCGGGGGACGCGCAGGGTAGGATCGTCGCGAAAGTGGCGCGCGATGAGCTGCATGTTGCGCAGCTCGCGGGAGAAATCCAGTTCGTTGCGGAGCGTGCGGCGGAACTCGTCGACAATCGCCTCCGGCCGGTAGTTCTGAAACTCCTCGATCATTTGCGCCATTTGCGCCAACCCGGTGAGGATGTCCAGATCGACCCGGATCTTCTGCTCGATATCGGCATGTTGGACCTTGACCGCCACGGTCTCGCCGGTGTGGAGCCGGGCGCGATGCACCTGGCCAATCGAGGCCGAGGCCAGCGGCTCTTCCTCGAACTCGGCGAAGAGCTGCTCCAACGGGCACTGAAGCTCCGTTTCAATCAGCTCGCGGACGGCTTCCGGCGCGTCGCTTGGCACGTTCTTCTGCAGGTGCGCCAGTTCATCGGCAAGCGAAACGCCCACCAGGTCGGGTCGCGTACTGAGCACCTGGCCGAGCTTGATGAACGTCGGACCCAATTCCGCCAGGGCGTTCCGGACGCGGCATTCCCAGCCGGCCCGGGCAATCGGGCTGCCGCCACGGTCCTTCAGCAGGTCCTTGGCGAAGTCGGGCCCCAGGCGGCCGATCCAGGTGGCCAGCTCATACTTGCTCAGAACCCCGAGAATCTCGCGCCAGCGGTTCAGGTGCCGGTAGATCTGCGGAATCGAACTAATGCGCATAACCGGTCCATTGTAAAGCAGACCCAAGGGAGGGGCCACGCCCCTCCTCCACCATTCCAATGAGTATAATCAAGAATACGCCACACCTCGACCTGTGCGAGCAGCCAAATACAGGCGGACTCCCATGTGCGGACGATTTACCCTGCGTGCCCCGGCCAGCGTCATTGCCGAGCATTTCGACCTGCCGGGCGAATTGCCCCCTTTGGCGCCGCGATATAACATAGCACCCACACAGCCGGTCCCCGTGGTTCGCCTCGATTCCCATGCGACACCGCTGCGGCGGGAGATGGCCGCGCTGCACTGGGGGCTTATTCCGCATTGGGCCAAAGACGCGTCCATCGGCAGTCGGATGATCAACGCGCGGGCCGACACCGTAGCGGAGAAGCCGGCGTACAAGGCCGCCCTCCGCCGTCGCCGCTGCCTCCTGCCCGCCGACGGCTTCTACGAATGGCACAGCGAGGGCGGACGCAAGCAACCGTACTTCTTCAGCCTGCAAGGCGACGGATTGTTCGCCTTCGCCGGACTCTGGGAGCGCTGGGAGGGGCCGGACCACACCTGCATCGAATCCTGCACCTTGTTGACAACCGAACCAAATCCGCTGGTCCGGCCCATTCACAACCGGATGCCCGTGCTGCTTCCGCAGGATGCTTACGACCTTTGGCTCGATCCGGCCGAGCAGGACCCCGGCCGGCTGCTGCCGTTGCTGTGCCCCTATCCCGCCGGGCCGATGCGGGCACGCGCCGTCAGCACCGTCGTGAACAGCCCGCGGAACGATTCCCCAGACTGCATTGCCCCGGTTTGAATGGCAGTCCGGGCTCAGCCTTCCGGCACTCCGGGCCGCTTCCACAGCAAGGCCACGTTTCCTTTCGGCTCGAATCCCAGGATGCGTTTCGCTTCGTTGTTGAGGAACTTCTGCTGCGGCAGATCGCCGAAGATGAAGAAGGCCTCGCACTTTGAAGGCAGTCGCTCAAGGTCGATTTCCAGAGCGAGGCGGACCGCCTGCGCCGCGTCCGACCAGGTAACCACAAATGGGACCCCGCCGGCGCCTGCTTTCAAGTCGGCGTCGTCGCGGAGACTGTTCAGCAGCAGGTCCTGGACGTACACGTCGTGATGCTCTGCAAAAACGCGGCATACTTCGTGGCCGAGCGACTTGGTGATTGGGTAAAGGCCAGTTCCCGGCTGCGGAGGGACATCCGGGTGAATGCCAAAATCGAACTGCTCGTAGCTGGGACCGGTAACGGTGAAATGCGGGCCGCTGTTCACCACTCGCCGAATGCCGTGCTCGACCGCCGCCCGCATGATGTGATAACAGCCCTGCGAGTTCACCCGGAAGGCCAGCTCCGGATCGCGGCGGACGACCGACAGGTTCACAATGGCGTCCATGCCGGCGGACCCCTGCATGACCTGCTCCTGCGAGGTCACGTCCAGGTCGAAGTACTCGTGGTCGGGAAACTGCCGGCGTATTTCGGGCGGGGCGGGATGGATATCGGTAATCCGCAGGCGATGGTGCGGCGCCAGTTCCCTGACCACGTGCGGGCCAAGATACCCGTTCGCGCCGATCAACAGAATGTTCATGGCAAGGTCTCCATCATTCGGGGAAAGCAGACTGTGGTCGATAACCCAATACCCGCCTGGCGCGCGTAACGGGGAAGCGTCCGTCCGGCACGTCGGCCGCGACGTGCAGCACGTTCCACGCCTGCAAGCCTGCACCCTGCCGAGTGAAATGGGCTTCGAGTGCGAGGCGGACCGCTTGCACGGCGTCGGCCTGGTCCACTCGGGGCACGTCGCCTGAGTGCCCGCGCGCCGCAGCCTCTTGCGTGATCGCGCCCAGCCGCAAGACGATCGCGCGAAGCTTCCTTTCGCGGGCGAATTCGCGGCAGACACATTCAGCCATGTAGTGGGAAAGCTGTCCGATGTCGCTGGTGGGCACGGGTCGCCAATCTTCGGCCACCTGGAAACTGGGATCGTAACCTCCCATGACATCCAATGAACCGAGGTACACGAACAACTCAACGCCCTTGGCCACAGCAACCGTGAGCAGATCGTAGGTTCCGCGCGTGCGTTGGTCGAGCAGCTCGGCACCGGTTTCAGCCGCGGCAGGCTGTGCGACGTGGACGACGGCGTTTACCCCGCCGAGCATGCGGTCGAGCCGCCCGGTTTCGTCCCGGAAGAGCGGCCCGTCGGCCGTGCGAATGTGAAACTGCTCACCAAGGGCAGCCGCCAGTGCCCTGCTCAAATCGCTCTCGGGTGAGGTGAGCAGGACGACCGGTCGGCGGCTGGTCGGCGGCCCGCCCGACTCTTGCGGCTTCTGTTCCGCGGCGGCTGCCGTCGCGGCCGGGCCGGCCAGCAGTACGCCGGCTTGCTGCAAAAAAGTGCGACGTTTCATGGAAAAGGCTCCTCTTGCGGAGGCAGGCAATGTGCGAACACAGGTCCATCCATTTCCGTATTGGAGGATTTCCTGTCTTATGGTAATGTAGCGTCATGGCTGGCCATTCGCAATGAAGCAGGGTTGCTTGATGGAAGTCGATTGGCCGGCAGGCGCTCGATGCCAGCATTGCATGCTGAGCGAGCGGGTCACAATTCACCCGGAGTTGTGATGGCCGACATGGAAGGAGGCCGACATGCAATCCGACCAGAAGCAGGAGGTCCGCGTCCACATCCGTTGGATGATCCGACGCGACATGCCCGAAGTCCTCGAAGTCGAATCGCAGAGCTTCGAGTTCCCCTGGCTCGAAGAGGACTTCATCCGCTGCCTGCGGCAGCGCAACTGTATTGGCATGGTGGCCGAGCACGACGACCGTGTTGTGGGGTTCATGATCTATGAACTCCATAAGACGCGCATCCACGTGCTCAACTTCGCCGTTGCGGGCGACTACCACCGCCGCGGGGTGGGCAGTCAGATGATTGCCAAACTCATAGCCAAGCTGTCGACGCAGCGGCGGAATCGCATCGTCCTCGAAGTGCGCGAAACGAACCTCGCCGCGCAACTGTTCTTCCGCGAGAACGGATTCCGCGCCATTTCCGTCTTGCGCAGCTACTACGAGGACACTCCCGAGGACGCGTACCTGATGCAGTACCGCTACCGCGCCGACCAGCCAAGCGTCCTGGAACCGGTCAACCGAATCACCCGCCTGGCCGGCTGAAAACACAAGGGTGGGCCAAACAAGCCGATTCTTCCGTTTCTGAGTGCGAATCGGTGGTGACAAGACGTAGGGTGGGTGGTTCCGGATGTCTCAGCATCCGGGTTCACCCACGCGCGAGGCAGTTCTACACGTGAAGCTGGAGAGCCAAAGGGCCCATTCTTTGGCGGGCCTTCGGTCGCTACTTGCGCGACCTTGAACCATCCTACGTGAATCATCCAGGCTGGGGAGACAAGCTGGAAGCTTATCCCGGATTATTCATGGCGATGTAGGGTGGTGACAAGCAAGCCAAGACCCTGGTGGGACTTCGGTCGCTCGGCTGGGTCTGCTTCCAGCGCACCACGTGCAAACGAGCGGGGCGTGGCTTGCGCAGTCCCACCAAAAACTTACGCGACCTCGGCCCACCCTACATGAATAATCCGGGTTATCCCACGTCGGGTGAATCAGCCAGGCTGGGAAGACAAGCTGGAAGCTTATCCCACGTAGGGTGAATAATCTGAGCTAAAAGTCGTACCAGAGCCCGAGGCCCATGTGCTCTTCGAAGGTGCGGAAGAACTGGTACTGGTCGCTCATGCCGTTGAAGTAGTGGGCGCCAAACCGGAACAGCTTGCCGGTCTCGCCTCGCCACTGCCAGCCTGCCTGAGCGGTGAAATTCCCGCCGAAGTCGACCTCTTCACGAATCCGCCCGTTCACCGCGAGGAACGGCGCGCCGCGAAAACCGGTGGGCTCGATGGGGCTATAGTCGATGCCGTACTGGAACTCCCACGGCTCGCTGCCGCCGTCGGTCCACGGGGCGTAACCGGCCTCGGCATAGAGCCGCAAATCGGGGTGCGGGCGGAAGGCGAGACCCAATACCAAGGCATCGCGAACGAAGTTCAGCCGGGTGGCGTCCGGGTAGCGTTCGAGATACTCGTCGCCCATGTGTGAACACAGGTGGTAGTAGCTGAACTTCCATTCCCACGGACCGTCTCGGAAGGTCAATGGAAAGCCGAACCGGAAGTCGACCGAGATCAGGTCGCGGTCGTTTTCCAGGTCGAGCCGCGGGAATGCCGCGCCCTCGAAATCCAACTGCCAACCTTCCGGCCATGCAGCGTCGCTCGTACCATATCGCACCAGCCCAACCCGGCCGCCAAGCGTCGAATCCCAAAGCCACCCCAGGTCCCGTTCATAGAACCACTGCGACCCCATGCGCGGCTCGCGACCGCCCGCTAAGTACGATTTGTAGATGATCCCTTCGGGCGCAACCTGCCAGGTCCAATAGGAATTGACCGAATACCCACCGGTCGGACTGGTAAAGGCCGCCTGCGACGGCATCGCTCCGGCTGGTGGGGAGGTATGCGTTGAGGGGGTTGCATGGATCGAGTTGCCCCACGGAACGGACTGGTGCAGCGCGCCGAATGCTGAAGCTTCCTGCGTCTCCGGCGCGGACGCATACGCCGACGTAACATTCGGATCGTTTGGTGGTGGTCCGTACGGCTTTGGCGACGGTTCGTACGACTGCGGCGGAGGCGGACCATACGGCTGCGGCGGCGGTGGACCGTACGGCTGCGGCAGCGACGGGCCATCGTGTTGCGAGGGTGGCGGCAGCATTCCGGGCGGCGACGGAATACCTGATGGCACGGCGGTCTCACGCGAAGGTGTGTACGCCGAATAGCCCGGATCCAAGCCGCTTCCCGGCCGGTAGCCATCGGTTGGTGCAGACCGGCTGTCGGCGATGCGTCCCTGAGAGTAGTCGCCCGGGTAGCGAACGGCATCGTGGGACACGTAGGGGGGCATGGCCTGAATCTGTCCCGCAGCCTCCGTTGTGCAAACAGTCAACGCCACTCCAATGGCTGCCAGCAGTCCCAAATCGTGTGGACGCATCCCAGACTCCCAAGATGAGAACGTGCGGAAAGAGAGAAAAGGGTGAGAAGTGTAGCGTTTTCCGACGCTGTCGTGCAAGCCAGGTTTTTCCGTGCGTAAGTACTTCTGTGAAAACCACTTAGGGAACAACGGGTTGATCTGCCGGCCCGGCTGCCCTAAAAAGACGCTGGTTCCCGATGCCTGCCTCTTATTGGCGCGACCGGCACATGGGGAACATCACGGTTTCTGTAACGGCGTCTCTCCGAGACGCCGAAATCCGAGTCTCGGAGAGACTCGGCCACAAGGTCGTCGGTAAGATTGTTTCTGCCGCTCGCCTTATTCCACCAGCCAGGAGGACCTTCGCGTGCCAATCCAGAAGCGGATGTTATTCAACCCTAGCGAATACCGCGAGTTGAGCGCCGAAGAACAGGAGTTGCTCCAGGTGGCCTACCAGAAGGCCCTCGAAGCGCTCCGCCGGAATATCACGCCAAGCGGATTTTCGGCCTGTTCGCTGGCTGACAATTCCGTGTACGGCACCGATGCCAATTACCGCGCCGTCTGGGCGCGGGATGGGGCGAAGACGGTCATATGGACCCTCGATCTCGACGACGCCGATATCCGCCAATGCCAGGCTGCCACCCTGCGGACCTTGCTCAGGCACCAGTCGCCCGCCGGGCAAATCCCCGGCTACGTATGCATCGACAACGAAGCACCGTCGTACATGGGTGTGGGCGGTATCACGGCCATCGATGCCGGACTCTGGATTATGATCGCGCTGTGGCGCTATTCTTGCGAGACGGGCGATTGGTCGGTCCTCGACGAGTCTCGGCCCCAACTGCAGCGGGCCATGGACTGGCTCGGTGCCCACGACTCGAATAACTGCGGCATGCTCGAAATACCCGAGGCCGGCGACTGGACCGATCTGTTCGCACGAAGCTACCACGTACTCTACGACGAAGTGCTCTGGTATCGCTGCCTGATCTGCTACGCCCATATCCTGGAACATTTCGGCCAGGCCGACCGCGCCGAAGACTACCGCCGTCATTCGAAGCACGTGCAGCGGGTTATCCTGCGCAGCTTCTGGCCCTCGACGCAACCGCAGGAAGCCGAAGGCGGGCTGCCCAGCTTCACCGACGTACAGTTCGGCCTGGGCGATGCCCGGTACCTGGTGGCGCAAATCTCACCATTCGCTTTCTCCTGGCGATGTGACGTATACGCGAATCTCTTGGCCTTTCTGATGAACCTGATCGACCGCGACCGGGCCATGATGACGTTCCGCTTCATGTGGGGGGTGGGCGTGAACGAGCCCTGGCCCGTGCAGAACCTCTACCCGCCCGTCCATGCCGGCGACCCCGAATGGCGCGAGTACTTCGTGGTGAACCTGCTGAACCTCCCCGACCACTATCACAACGGCGGTATTTGGCCGTTTATCGGCGGGCTTTGGGTACGGTACGTCCACAAGTTGGGATTGTGCGACCTGGCCAGGCGCGAACTGGTCAAGCTCGCGCAGCTCTGTGCCCTGGGTGTCGCGCAGCCGTGGGAGTTCAACGAGTGGCACCACGGCCGGACCGGGCGACCCATGGGCAAGAGTTTCCAGGCATGGAGTGCCGCAAGCTTCCTCCAGGCCTGCCACGATCTGCACGTGGCCCCGAACTCGGCCGAGGACAACGAATAACTGCCGCCAGTTTGTGGGCTAGACTAGAATTGGAGAAACGGTTCGTGGATCGACGGTGCCGGTGCGCCCGATTGTAGCGGTCACGAAGGGTTTCCCGTTTCGGTAGTTCTCCCATTCCTCACTCTGCCCAAGGCAGATGCCATGTATTGCGACGAACTGGCCTCGCGAATCCAGAAGCTCCAGCCGCAAGCCGACCCGCGCGACGTGGCCCGGTTATGCCTCCTGCTGGCCAACTACGTTGACAGCATAGAGGAACTCGACGACGATTGCCGGTTAGTCCAGGCATGGCAGGAGATGGGAGTCCGCTTGCAGGCAGCCACCGACCAGCACGCGGCCATGACCGAGGAGCTGGAAGACCTCGCCAAGAGTCAACCCCAGCAATTCACGATGGACCAGATCTGGACGCTGATCCGTGCCATCAGGGTGCAGAGCCAGGTCCTTCAACTCTACGTGGGCACACCCCAACTCGACGTGTAAAGGCCCGCGAATGAATAACCGGCCGATTCTGAACGGGCTGCGGCTACGGCTGCGGGCGTCAGGCTGCATCGACATATAAGCAATATGTCTGCTTCGCCTTCCTTCGCAGCCTTGTCCTCGCCGCGCCAGAATCGGCCATTGATTCCTTCGCGAGCCCTAACGCGGTTCACTCCGGTTCGTCGTACCGCGTCGTGGCTTGGCGCTCGAACTCCTGGTGCAGTTCCTGCCAGCGATCGGCCATTTGACGCGCTTTCGCGGGCAGTTCGTGCGCCAGGTCGTTCAGTTCGTTGCGGTCCTCGGCCAGGTTGTACAACTTCCACCGATCCTCGTCGTCGGTGCGCGAGACGATCTTCCAATCGCCAACCCGCAGTCCGCGGTGCCCCGAGTGCTCTAGATAGATGAAGTCGCGGGCGATCTCCCCGTTGGCCGCGAACGCCGGCAGGAGGCTGCGGCCCGGCAGCGGCGGCCCCCCCGGAGCCGGCGGTTGGTACTCAATCCCGGCCGCCTCCAGCACCGTCGGCAGAATGTCGACAAAATGGCCGGGCGTCGTACGCAGTTGTCCGGCGACCTGCTGGCCGATGCCGGCCGGCCAATGGACAACCAGCGGCGAGGCGGCTCCGCCCTCGTGCGTCCAGTGTTTGTGCAACCGTAGCGGCGTGTTTGCGGCGGTTGACCAGCCGGGGCCCAACGACAGGTAGGATGCGGCCGAACCCATGGGCGCATCGCGGTCGTGGCCGTCGCCCCGCACAATAATCTCGGCGCTGGCGCCGTTGTCCGACATGACCATGACGAGCGTGTTCTCGAGGTCGCCCATCGCCTCGATCTGCGCGAGCACCCGCCCGATCTCCTGGTCCATGCGGTCGATCATGGCCGCATGGATGGCCATCTTGGCCGCCTGGAACTCCTTTTGCTCCGCCGAAAGCGAGTCCCAGGGCACGGCCCGGCCGACCTCGCCGGGGCCGAACACCTCATCGAGCGAAAGCCGCACCCATGGCGGGCCCTTGCGGTCGGCGATCGTGCCGAACTGCCGCTCCATGTCGCTGGTAATCATGTTCCAGCCGGGCACCACCTCGGGTTCGAGCGGCGGGAGTTGCACGTGCCCGGGAACGATTCCCATCGCCTTCATGCGTTCGAGGCGCTGCCGCCGGACCTCATCCCAGCCGGCGTCGTATCGATTGCGGTATTTGTCGATATCGGCCTGTGGCGCGTGTAGCGGGAAATGGGGCGAGGTAAACGCCAGGAAGGTCAGCCACGGCTTTCCCTGGTGCTCTTCCTCGTGCTGCTTGAGGAACTCGATTGCCCGATTGGCCATCTCGGTGGTCGTGTAGAAGTCGGTGCCCGGCTCGACTTCGGGCAATCGCTCGTCGTCGAGCAAGTGGACGCGGGGCGAGAAGAACCGGTCGTGGTCGCGCATCCGATACGAGCGGTGGAAGCCGCCGTCGGCCACCGGCCGGTCGGCGAGGGCAATGTGCCATTTGCCCGAGTGATAGCTGCGATACCCCGCTGGTTCCAGGTAGTGCGGCAACACGCGGGCCCAGGGGGGCAGGCGGCGGAACTGCCGGCGCACCGGATCCATGCGCACCTGCTGGGCGTAATAGCCCGTCATCAGGGCCGCCCGCGATGGCCAGCAGCGGGCGGTTGAGTAGAAGTGAGTGAAGCGCAGTCCCTCTTGGGCCAGCCGATCGAGATGCGGCGTTTCGATTTCTCCGCCGTAGCAGCCGAGGTCGGAGAAACCGGCGTCGTCGGCCAGGATGATTAGGAAGTTCGGGCGGCCAACGGTTGGAGCTTCCGCCCGCACTGTGTCCAATACGGCCAACAGCGCCAGCAGCCCGGCGCCTGGTATCCATCGCATTTTCATGATCAGTCTACCTTTGCCATGGCAATTGTGGTTTCCAGACCCGAAGTATCACATCCCGCCGTCCCCAAATAGGTTCGGTCAAACAAGCCGCTTCATTGGTGGGTCATAATTGCGCAACGTCTCACATAAACAGGGGCCTCACGGCCCCCGCTCGCCGGGATTCATACAACTGTCAGGTAAATGACCCGGGTTATAGCGGCCGGACGCGAATGTTGCGGAAGCTTACGATGTCGCCGTGTTCCTGGAGCCCAATGTAACCTTTGCGTGGGAACTCCTTCAGCGCCGTACGGTACTTGTTCTTCGATCCGTCGGGGTTCTTGCCGGGTTCGGTCCATTGGTCGAGGTCGATGTCGATAATCTGCTCTCCGTTCATGACGACGGAAACCCGGCTGCACTTGGCCGTGATGACGACGCTGTTCCATCCTTCGACCGCCGCGTTCTTGCTGGGGGCCGCCGCGTCGTAGATCGAGCCGACGCTACCGCGGTTCGGGTTGTCGGTCGGCCGGAGGATCTGCATTTCCAGGCCGGTTTGCACGTGATTTTTCAAATCGCCCGTCCGGAAGAACACCCCGCTGTTGCCCTCGGTCTTGTACTCAAGCTCCAGGACGAAATCGCCGAATTGCTCCTTGGTCCAGATATAGCCTGCGGGTACTTTTCGCGTAACAACGTTGTCCTCGATGACCCACCCGTCGCTGGGCAGCCCGCCATCGCGGTTCTGCCAGGCCGAAAGGTCGGTTCCGTCGAACAGGGTAATCCACTTGGCATCATCGGCATGGGCAAGGCTGGCGGCGGCCAAACCCATTGCAAGGCCGGCCAGGACGCAGCGTGTTGTGGTGAAGCATCGTTTCATGGTTGTGTCTCCGTGTGAGATGATGAAGGGTACGATGGAAACGGTCCCCCAGCGTTGAAGTATTACGCCGGATGGCCGTTTCACGTTCGATATGGGTCATCCGCGTGGGTGAACCCGGCTGCCGAGACAGCCGAAACCACCCACTCGACAACTGGTGAACAGATCGGGTTCAGTTACCGGCCGTTCTCTTCTTCGCTTCGTTGAGCCACCGCTTGGCTTTGCCGGCGGTTTCGGCCTCGGGACCGGCGGCGAGGACCTTGGTCATGGCATCGGCCACGGCGGCCGGGTGGGCGGCCACTATGCGCTCGGCAATGGCCACGGCGGCCTGGCTTGCGGCCTCTTTCAGGGCCGGATTGCCCAGGCGTTCAACGGCCATCTCCAATGCCTTCGGTTCCGGAACGCGCGTGAGGGCTTCGAGGACCAGCCTGCGCTCGTCGTCGCGCTGGGCGGCCTCGAAGGCCTTGACGGCCATGCCGAGCTTCTCGTCATCGGGAAGCCCAAGCTGCCGGAACACCCGGATGTACCCGCGCAGGCAGCGCACCTGGTACTTCGCCGGTCCCGTGCGTGCCAGGTCGAGCAGGACGGGGGCCACGTCGGGGCTCATCCATTCTCCCAGCACGCGGGTGGCGGCGTCCTGAATGTCGTCGCTGCCGGTCTTCGCGGCGGCGGCAACGCCGGCAAGGGCCTTCTCGCCGCCCATCACGCCGAGCACGTCCAGCAAATCGATCTGGGCCGCAACCGGCGCCTGCGGCATGGCGTCGAGGAGCTTGCCGGCGGCGGCGTTGGGGTCGGGCATTCGCAGCACGGCGATCTTCAACGCCTCCTTTGCAGCCGCGGCAATCTCGGCCGCATCGGGCTTGACCACCCGTCCAATCAGCACCGGCAGATCGCCGAGGCCAATGGTCGCACCCAACGATCCGATCGCAGCCTTCGCCACCTGCGGGTCGCTGTCGTCGGCCGCCTTTTTCAGCGCAGGCACCAGTTGCGAGATGGCCCGATCGCCGGCCAACTCGATCAAGACGAGGCGTTTCTGCCCTTCCGCGCCGTCCAAGGCGCCGGCGACCGCCGCATCGACGTCATCGCCTTTAAGGTCGATCAGGCTCTGCCTGGCCGTTTGCGATACACCGGGCACGACCGCTGCTTCAAGGAGCACCGGCACGGCGGAAGCGTCTCCCAGGCGCCCCAGTGCGGCAACGGCCGCCCGCCGGATGTCCATAGCGACGGACTGCGCCGCCTCCAGCACGACAGGCAATGCGGCCTTCTGACCCAGGTCGCCCAGCACGCTGATCAGCAGTACCTGCCGGGGGTGCAGCGTGGCGGGCGCCACGCCTTCCAGGGTGATTTCCTTCCCTTCGGCAATCTCGGCGGTGCGTTGTTCGCCGTTCTGGGAATACGTGATGCGAAGCGCCTTGACGGTGCCCGGCGCCGGATCGCCGGCCAGGCTGTTCGACGCGACGATCGGTGTCCCGCTTTCGGCGGCAGCGATGACGGCCGCAGTCACGTCGGCCCACCGGTCACCGGCCCCGTACTTCGCCTCCAGAATCACGGTGCCTCCTTCCGGAGCCGCGATCGACTCGGGCAGCTTGATCTGTTGCATGATCAGGCGAGCCACCTCGGCGCCGCCCAACTCATGGGCCATTTGCAAGCCCACGCGGAACATGGCCCGGTCGTCCGATTGCAGGCACTCGGCGAGCCGCTGCATTGCCGCGTCGCCGCCGGTGCGAATCGCGCCGGTCAGGGCCGACATTCGCAGATACTGGGGCAACTCGGCCTTGCGCACACTCTCGTACAGCGCGGCGGCCTCGCCGGTCTTGCCCGCGGCCAGCAGCGTATCGGCCGCCGTCAGGCACGCTCCGGCTGCGGCGGAGCGGAGCGGCTCCGGTTGGCCAAGCGCGTTACGCAAGGCGTCAATGGCCTCGGGCGTGGCGATCCTGCCCAGCGCGACAGCGGAGGCCGCGGCAACGTCGGCGTTCGCACCGCCCAGCCTCGCTTTGAGTTGTCCGACTGCCTTGGCGTCGCCTCGCACGCCGACCGAGTTGATCACGCCGATCAGCAGCACGCCGTCGAGTTTGTCCAAGGCGGCACGCAGCGCGTCATCGACTGTCGGGTCCGGGATCGGTTCCAGGGCGTAGCGGGCATAGTGGGCCATCTTGGCGTCCGACAGCAGCCCGGCCAGGACGGGCACCGACTCTTTCGTGCCGATCACGGCCAGGCGCTGGCACGCCTTGGCCTTGTCGAACAGCTCGGCGTCCGACCGCAGCACGGCGAGAAGGTCGGCCTCCGTGCCTTCGGCAGGCAGGGCCTGTTGAGCCGCAAGCGGCGCCGCCGAGGTGGTCAGGAAAGTCGCTACCAGAGCAAACGTAAGAACGTGTGGTACAAGACGCATCGAATGGTTCTCCTCAAGTTGGAAGTGCGTTGAAGTCGGGTGAATGGGAAAATCCCCGGGTATGGTTGCCGAGCCTAGACGCGCCAAGGCTCTCGCATCGCGCGGCTGCACATGCGGTTGGCTTCGTCATCGTCGATGAATTGCTCCTTGACCGGGTCGAATCGCAAGGTCCTGCCGAGTTGCCAGGCGATATACGCGGCGTGGCAAACGATGTGCGACCGCGCGGCGACGTCGGAGTTGGCGTTGGCCGGCCTTCGGCTCTTCACGCAATCGAGGAAGTTGCGCACGTGCGTGCTCGGATCGGTGCCCGGCTGGCGGAACTCGGTCCGCGCGGTCCGCAACGACTCGGGATGAATGGCGAACTGGCCGCTATCGCCCGTTTCGATCCAACCTTCATCGCCCTCGTACCGCGCGCTGCACGTTCCCAAGCCCATCCATCCGGTGGTGCGCATCACAAGCTTCAGGCCGTCGTCGTAGGTGCAAATCACACCGCTTCCCTCGGGCGTGTACTTGACCGGCGTCGTGTGGTCCTTTTGGGCTGCCCACTGGCACAGATCGACCGTGTGGGAACCCCATTCCAGGATGCCGCCGCCGTGGAAGTCGAAGAACCCGCGCCAGCCGCCGCTCACGTAACGCGAGTTGTACGGACGCCAAGGGCAGGGCCCCAGCCAGGCGTCCCAATCCACTTCGCTCTTAGGCGGCAGCGGTTCCTCGGGCAGCCACTGGTGGCTGGTGGGCGGGTTGAGCGTGTTGGCGTGAACCGTGTGGAGTTTGCCCAGCTTGCCTTCGGCAATCAGGTTGGCCGCGAAGATGAAGTTGCCGATGCTCCGCCGCTGCGTGCCCGCCTGGTAGATGCGCCCGTACTGCCGGAACGCATCGGCCAGGGCCTGGCTTTCGGCGATGGTCATCGAGCAGGGCTTCTCGCTGTAAACATCCTTGCCCGCCTTGCAGGAAATGATCGAGCAGAGTGCGTGCCAGCGGTCGCCTGTGGCGGTCAGGACGGCGTCGATATCGGGCCGGGCGAGCATTTCGTGCATGTCGCTGTACATGGCGCAGTCGGAGTTGCCGTGGTGGCTATCGGCCATCTGCTTGACCGCCTCGCGCCGCGCCTGCCGGATATCGCAAATAGCCAGCACCTGCACCTCGGGGTTCGACATGAAACTGCGCAACACGCCGGCTCCCCGCCCGCCGATCCCCAGCCCGGCCAGCGTGATGCGGTCGCTGGGCGCGACGGCGCCGAACCCCAGCGCCCGGCCTGGAAGGACGTGCGGGACGGCGGCAACCGCCGCAACCTGGGCAGCGGCCTTCAGAAACCGCCGACGTGAGAAGGAAGTACTCCGAAGTGGCATGGGAAGCCTCCTTTGGGTGGGTAGCTGTACAGCTTACTGGTGATTCAACGAATCGGGGAGATGCCGCGGGTGGTACTCTGCTTCAGGCACACCCCTCGGTGCCCAGTGTGGCAGGCATACTCTGTGAAGTCTCACCATGCTCGCATGATAGGCGACTGAATGTCGTTTTGCAACTCAACCAGAAGCCGTGCAGGTGATCCGGGGATTCAGAGCCGGGTCGTCTCGGGTCCAATCCGTTAGGGCGGATTATTCATGTAGGGTGGGCCAAGGTCGCGTAAGTCCTTGGTGGGCCTGCGCAAGCCAGACCCGGGGTGGTTTGTACGTCGTGCGTTGGAAGCAGGCCCGGCCAAGTGACCGAAGGCCCACCAGGGTCTTGGCTTGCTTGTCGCCACCCTACATCGTCATGAATCATCCGGGTTAGGACTCGGAGATCGTGCGCCCAGAGCAGCGCACCCCCTTGTCCTGGGCATCTTGGTCACAAATCCACAATCACCTCGGCCAGCCAACCGTCGGGGGTGGGCCCGAGCTTCAGGCCGTGGTAGGTGATGGCCTTGATCTCTAGTGCGATATCATGCCGCGCGGGATCGGCCGTCTCGCCCCAGGCGGTCGCGGTCAGACGGCCGGACGGCAGCGAAACCTCGAACCGGCTGAACAGCATGCGTTCGGTATCGAAAAGGTAGAGCAATTCCGAAAGCCAGTCGTGGAGCAGGTCGGCGGGATCGGCTGCTTCGAGGTTGATGCTCCGCGGCTCGGCAGGCCGGATGGAATCGAGCCGGCCGGCCAGCGCGGCCGTCAGTGCGAGGCCGGCCTCGGCGAACAGCTCTTCCAGAGTCGCGGCACGGATGCGCAATCCCAGGTCGGCCGTGTGCTCGAAATGTTCGTACATGGCCGCTACGGTTGCTCGGCCTTGATGTTCGCGTCGATCTCGTCGCGCGAATCGGTTTGAGCCCGCTTGCGCAGGTACAGCTTGATGGGCACCTCGCCGAAGGCGAGCCGGTCTCGGAATACGCTCAGCAGGTAGCGCTGATACTGCGCCGACAGCGCCTGCGGCTCACTGCAGAACAAGACAATGGTGGGCGGCTGGCCGGCCACCTGCGTGGCGTAGAATATCTTCGGGCGGCGATTATGGTGCATCGGCGGCGGGTTGTGCTCCAGGGCCGCGCGGACCAGCTTGTTCAGTTTGGCCGTCGGTATGCGGCTTCGCGCCTGTTTGAACAGCATTTGGGCGTGGTTCAGCAGCGCCTTGAGGTTCTTTCCAGTCTGGCCGGTGATGAATGCAATCGGCACGTACCACATGGTGCGGAACGTGTCGCGAAGGTATCGGACCCACTTCTCCGTGGGCATGCTGTCGGCCAGCAGATCCCATTTGTTGACAACGAAAATGCAGGGCTTGTACTCGCCGGCAATGTAGTCGCAAAGCTGCTTGTCGACCTTGCTGATGCGTTGCGTAGCATCGAAGAACAATAGCACCACGTCGGCCCGGCGGATGCTCCGCTCCGCCCGGTGGGTGCTGTAGAAGTCCAGATCGGTCGAGACGCTCTTGCGCCGCCGGAGACCGGGCGTGTCGATGGCCAGAAATGCCTTGCCGTCCAGTTCGAATCGCACGTCGACGCTGTCTCGCGTGGTGCCCGGCACCTCGCTGACGATCATCCGATCGGCCTCGACCAGCGTGTTGATGAAGGTGCTCTTGCCGGTATTGCGGCGTCCGACGATGGCCACCTTCATGGTGGGTTCGCCCGGCGCGGCCTCCTCGTCGTCTTGTGCAGGCAGCTTCTCAACCAGTGCATGCACCAGTTCGTCCCGGCCCCGATTGGCCGTCGTGCTGACCGCGACCAGCTTGCGCCCGAAGCGGTAGAATTCCGACGTCTGTTGAGCGAGGGCCTCGGTATCGGCCTTGTTGGCCACCAGCAGCACGGGGACATGCACGTAACGAAGCCGCCTGGCTACCTCGTCGTCCAGCGGTAGCGGGCCCTGCTGCGTGTCGACCACAAAGAGAATGACGGCGGCCGAGTCGATGGCCTGCTCGATCTGCTGCTCGATGTGTTCGGTAAGCTGATCCGAATCCTGGACACCCATCCCGCCCGTATCGACCAGCTCGATAAACCGGCCGTCGACCTCGAACAGGTGGGTCACCCGGTCGCGGGTTACTCCGGAAGTGGGGTCGACAATGGCAATACGCCGGCCCACGAGCCAATTAAACAGGCTCGACTTGCCGACATTCGGCCGCCCGACAATCACCACCTGCGGTACACCCATGCCACCATGATACACTACCCAAACGCCAAGTTCCAGTGGCCGGGTGTACGGCAAGTCTTTAAGTCTTTCTGGCACGCCTGCAAGCGTTCCAAGGGGGCTGAGTTTGCCCAGCCCGGGGCCGCGTCCCTCGTTGTTGTACGCAAGTCGTGGTCGCCACCGGCCGGCTTGCCCGGCCTGGAGCGGTGGTCAGTCGGCTAAGACGGCGCCCAGGCTCCCCAGTTCCCCTGCACGCTGCCGCCGCCTCCGGCGGCGGCAGCGTGCAGGGGACGTAGTTCGGGTCCGATTAGCTCACTGACCACGGCTCCATGCGGGGCGAGCCCGCAGGTGGCCCTTCGTCGCTTCCAAACGTGTCAGAAGATTTTGCTGCACACGTGGAGAGCCGAAGCGTGTACGGCAAGGTCTTCCGACCGTGGCCGCTACGGGGCTTGCCTCCGGGGCAGATGTACGGAATACTGGACCGAGCAAGCCCTGCAAGTGATATCGTTTTACGCAGTCTTTGGATGGTTCCTTATGCCTAAGCCTCTTCCTCCCCCGCGTCATCCCGCCGTCGAGGCCGTCATTGAGCGGCTGGAAAGTCTTCATCGGGCAGGGGTTACGCATTTGCCCCGGTGTCCGTCGCGCCCGGCAGCTTCGGGACGACCGCCCGGAAAGACGCCGGTAGCCGAGAGCCCTTCCGCCGTACGGGAGCAGTCACCCGCCGTGAAGGTAGAGGCCCGAAGTCACATCGAGGCCCTGGACGAAGTGGCCAGCGTGGTTGCCCAGTGTACCCGGTGTGCTGAACTCGCCCGCACGCGGACCCAAACCGTATTCGGCGCGGGCAACCCGAGTGCGCGGCTCGTCTTCTGCGGCGAGGCGCCGGGTGCCGACGAAGACCGGCAGGGCGTGCCATTCGTGGGCGCGGCGGGCCAGTTGCTCAACAAGATCCTCGCTGCCTGCACACTCCGCCGCGAGGACGTGTACATTCTGAACATCCTCCGCTGCCGCCCGCCGGGCAACCGGACGCCTGCGCCCGACGAGGCAGCGAACTGTCGCGAGTACCTCGACGCGCAACTGAGCATCATCCAGCCGGAGTTCATCTGCTGCCTTGGCGCATGCGCCGCGCAGAATTTGCTCGATACAACGCAGGCACTGGGGAAGCTCCGCGGGCGATTCCACGACTACCGGGGCATGAAGGTCTTATGCACCTACCACCCGGCCTACTTGCTGCGTAATCCCGCCGCCAAGCGCCCCACCTGGGACGACATGCAAATGCTCATGGCGGCTATGGGCATTGAGGTGCCGAAGAAGGGCTGAGCTTCTGCTGCCCCACATGCCACCAGGCCAAGATTTTCACCGCCAGCTTGGCGGCGGTCAGGTCGCAGCCGGGTGGGTGCGGCGAGGGGACGAATTCGACCAGGTCGGCACCCACAAGCCGGGCACGGGGCGCGGCGGTCACCGCGCGAAGAATGGCCATGGTTTGCCGCCAGGAAAGCCCGTCGGGCTGCGGCGTGCCCGTGCTTGGCACGAGGCCCGAATCGAGCCCGTCAATGTCGACGCTCAGGTAGACGTCGCCTTCCAGGCGGCTGAGCGTGTCGAGGGCCTCGTCGAACCGGTCGGGCAACTGGTGGGCGAAGAACGTGCGGATGCGCGGGCCGGCGTTGATCAGTTCGAACTCCTCGCGCGAGAGGCTGCGCACGCCCAATTGCACAAGCCGGGCGCCCCGCTCCCAGAGCCGGCGCATCACTGTGCCGTGGCCAATCTTCAGGCCGTCTTCAAGGCAGTCGATCAGATCGGCATGGGCGTCGATTTGTACGATGGTCAGATTCCCAATGTCCTCGCACAGCCCGGCCGCCGCGCCCAGGGTGAGCGTGTGCTCGCCCCCGAGGGTGAGGACGAACTTGTCGCGGAACCGGCCGGTGACGGCTTCGATGGCCGCCAGATCGACTTCAAGGGAATCGCACGGCATCAGTGCCGCCGCCGTATGGATTCGAGGCGCCTGTTCAAAGTCGACGCCCGTTTCCTCATCGAACAACTCAACCTGCCCGCTGGCCGCCAGAATGGCCGCCGGACCACCCGACGTGCCCGGGCCGTAGGAGACCGTGCGTTCCATAGGGACAGGCAACACGACGGCGTCGGCCCGTTCGGGCGGGCAAGGCGGCAGGTCGAGCAGTTGGGTTACGGCATTCATCGGCGTAGCAGATATAGCGCAGGTTTTCGGCAAGGAAAAGCTGACATTATACTTGCTTCACCTCCACCGGACAGGGACCAGATTTCACGCCATCAGGAGTTGTTTGTCAAGGTCGGGAAACCGCTTCTGCGGGTACTTGCAGCCGCTTGGCCGGAATACTACAATTCACCCCTTTGCCCCTTTGTTGTCGTCAGGCTGTGTTCCCGTTGCGAAAGGTCTTCCCATGGATAATGGTCGCTTTGTCCCCAGAGAGGCGTTCTTCACCAAGGGCGTGGGCAAGCACCAGAAGAAACTCCAGAGTTTTGAGCTGGCCCTGCGCGACGCGGGCATCGAGCAGTACAACTTGGTTCGGGTTTCCAGCATTTTCCCGCCCCACTGTAAGGTAGTATCCAAGAAACAGGGTATTTCGCAGCTTCAGCCGGGGCAAATTGTCTACGTGGTCCTGGCGGAGGAGGCCACGAACGAACCCTCGCGGTTGGTGGGCGCCGGTGTGGGGCTGGCCGTGCCTGCCCAGGGCGAGCAGTTCGGTTATATCTCCGAGCATCACGGCTTCGGCATGGTCCAGCGCCGCCTGAGCGACCTGGTCGAAGACATGGCGGCCACGATGCTTGCCACGACGCTCGGCATCGAGTTCGACCCGGAAACCGCATACGACGAGCGGAAGGAAACATACTACATGTCGGGCAAGATCGTGAAGACGCGCGCTTGCGTGCAAACTGCCGAGGGCGACAAGTCGGGCCTATGGACCACGGTCGTTTCCGCCGCCGTCTTCGTGATGTAGCAGCCCGCGCGGTGCAAGAACGGGCTTACAGTTGGAGTTCACGCTTTAGCGTGGGAATCAAGCGTGGGCTCAATTCAGCGCGCTGTCCCCTTTCCCTGCAGCCTCCCGGCACATGCTGCCCGCTGCTCTTGCGGAACTCGGCAGGATATCGCCTTCCTCTACTTGGCGGCCTTGGCTCGCTTGACCGTCTTCGCCTTTCGCACGGTCTTCGTCTTCTTGGCAGCTTTCGTTTTCTTGGCAACCACCGTCTTCTTCGCGGCCTTCGTCTTCTTCACCGGCTTGGACTTCTTCGTGGTTGCCTTCCGCCGGGCGGGTTTCTGATCGGGTTGCGGTGCTTCGTCGGCGTCCAGGTCGATGCCGAACACGTCGGCCAGGTCATCCGCCGCAAGCCGCTTCGCTTTGCCGCGCTGGGTTGCGGCAGAGACGGCCGCCTCGGCGTCGGCCCGGATCAGTTCCTCGTGGTTCACGCCGCGCAGCTCGAAGAGCAGTTCAGGCCGGTGGTCGAACCGGTTTCCCACACCGTAGAGAACCGCGGCCACGTGCTTGCACATAACTGCCCAATCGGGGCAGGAGCAACGGAACGACATCTCGCCGGGCAACGGGAAAAGCCCCTCTTTCCGGTCGGTCACGACTCCCATCACGTGATCGGAAAGCCGCCCTTCGAGGAGTTCGAGCAGTGAGCCGATCGCGCCGCCGCAGCGCTGCTTCACGTCCTTCCATTTCTTGGCGGCCAGCGTCTTGATCTGGATAGTGACGTTGTACAATTCCGAGCCGCTCACCTTCGCCTCGATCTTGCCCCGGCTGATGGCCAGGTGGCACACCGACCCGTTGCGCACGTAGGTCCGTCCGCGCGGCAGCCGGTTCTCGAAGTCGCTGAACCCTTCGAGGTGGTCGCACCAGCCGGCGCCCCAAAAAGTGCGGGCGATCGTGCGGCCCTCGATTTCCACCGGCTGAATATCGACGCCCTTCTTGCGCAGGGCTTCCATCTTCTTCATCGCCCGCCGGCGCCGCACGGCAACCGGAACGTAAGGCGCCCACTGGAAATACGCCATGGATCGTGACTCCTTTCGTGTTAATCTTACACCCTCGCCTTTTCCACGTCCAGCGCCACCAGCTTGATCAACTCGGCGTCGGTCATTTCGGTGAGCATCTTCTCGGCCCCGCCTTCGAGCAGATCGGCCGCCAGGGCGGTCTTCTCCTCGATCAGGGCGTCGATCCGCTCCTCGATGGTGCCGCGGCAGACGAACTTGTGCACCAGTACGTTCCTCCGCTGACCGATGCGGAACGCGCGGTCGGTTGCCTGGTTCTCGACCGCGGGATTCCACCAGCGGTCGAAGTGGATCACGTGCGAGGCGGCGGTCAGGTTCAAGCCCGTGCCGCCTGCTTTCAGTGATAGCACGAAGAACGGCGGGCCGCCGTCGGCCTGGAACTGGTCGACCAGCCGCTTCCGTCCCTTCACGGCCGTGCCGCCGTGCAGCACGAGCCCCGGCCGCCCGAACACGCCGGCAAGGAAGCCTGCCAGCGGGTCGGCCATTTCACGGAACTGGGTGAATACCAGCCCCTTCTCCTGGCGCGAGGCGATCTCCTCGCATATCTCGGCCAGCCGCTCGAACTTGCCGCTCTGGTCCGGCGCGAACTCACCGTCGCCCAGCAGGTGGCTCGGATGGTTGCACAACTGCTTGAAACGCATCAGGTAGGCCAGCACCAGCCCGCGGCGCTGCATGCCGTCGAGGTCCTCCAGGGCCCGGGCCATCTCCTGGACCATTTTCGCGTACAGGGCCGCCTGCCGCTTGCCCAGCCCGCAGAAGGCGCGGACCTCGGTCTTCTCCGGCAGGTCGGCAATGACCCGCTTGTCGGTCTTCAGCCGGCGGAGGATGTATGGCTGCACCAGGCCGCGCAGCGGGGCGTAGCGGTTCTCGGTGCGGGCGCCCAGCCGCTTGACGAAATCCTTGAACTGCCGCTGCGAGCCGAGCAGGCCCGGGCACAGGAAATCGAACAGCGACCACAGATCCGAAAGCCGGTTTTCCACCGGCGTGCCGGTGAGCACGACGCGTGCCTCAGCCCGCAACCGCCTGACCGCCTTCGTCTGCCGCGAGGCCGGGTTCTTGATGGCCTGCGCCTCGTCGAGCGCGACCAGCCGCCAGTCAACTTCCGAAAGCCACGGCTGCCGCAGCAGCATGCCGTAGGTCGTCAGAACGACGTCGGTCTTCGACAGTGCCGCGCCGGGATCGGCTGCCAGTTGCGCAAGCGCATGTTTCGCGGTTTCCGAAGGGTGGGCGAACACGGCCCGCAGCGACGGAGTGAACCGGGCCATTTCGGCCTTCCAGTTCGCCAGCAGCGACGCCGGCAGGACCAGCAGCGACGGCTTGCCGGTCGACTGCCGCTTCAATGCGGTGAGCAGGCCGAGCACTTGCACGGTTTTGCCCAGGCCCATGTCGTCGGCCAGGCAGGCGCCGAGCCCGAGGCTGGACAGAAACCACAGCCAGTTCACGCCGACGGCCTGGTACGGCCGCAGCGTGGCCTTCAGGTCGGCGCCCGGTGCGGCTTGCTCCAACTGCTCCGGGCTGCGCAGCCTGGCGAGAAGCTGTCCGAGCCACTCGCCGGCGCCGATAAACGACCACGCCTGCTCGGGATCGGCGGTTCCCTCGTCGTCGAGGTCCTTCGGCGCACCGGCCAGCAGGCGCATGCCCTCGATGAAGGAGAGCCCGTCGGCGGCCTGGGCTTCGACGGCCTTCCACTGGTCGAGCGCCTCGGCCAGCTTCCGGCGGTCGACTTCGACCCACTGGCCTCGGAGTAGAACGAGGCCGTCTTCGGCAGAGAGCAGGTCGTTCCATTCCTCGTCGGTGAGCGGCTGGTCGCCCAGGGCCACTTGGACCTTGAAGTCGAGCATGGCGTCGGCGCCGAACCTCTTCTGCCGCTTCTCGCCGATGGTTACGCCCACGCGGGGCCGGGGGCGTTTCTTCCACCAGTCGGGCAGGCGTATGAGAATGCCGCTCTCCTCCATTCGCGGCGTATCCTGAAGAAAACGGTAGGCCTCCCGCGGCGTCCATGCGAGCGGCTGGAACAGGTCGCCGCTGTCGACCAATTCTTTTACCAGGGCACTGCTGCCGGTGGCGCGCTGAACGGGCGAAAGGAGCTTTACCAGGGCTTTGCGGTTCTTTTCGCCGGCGTACTGCTGCAAGGCCCTGCTCAGTGGCTGGTACTGCACGCGCGCCCCGGCTGCGATGCCGGGCGCGTAGGTGGCCAGAAAGGCGAAGGGGTAGTCGGTGTCGCGCTTGTTCTCGGCCAGGTGGAAGCAGACGCGGCCCACCTGATGCCACAGCGGCGCCCGCTGTTTGAGGAACCCGGCCAGCCCCTCGCCGCAGCGGGCAACCTCGCGGCGAATCCACGCGTCCAGATCGGTCCAGACGTTTTCCAGCGCCGCTTCGGTCAGGTACTCGGCGCCCGGCATGGGCGGCACGCCCAGCACGAGGGCGGTAAGCTGCTCCGGCGCCGGCGGGCCGATCGGCTCAAGCTGCGCGCCGGCCGTCTCAGGCGTATGGCACAACTCGGTCAGATATCGCCCGGCGAAACTGCGCCAGTACGTCACCCCCGGGTTCGTACCCGCGTCGAGTTTTTCGTTGGCCAACGTGAACAGCCCCTCGGCCTGGCTCGCGGCGAACGCCCGCGCCAGCCGCGCCGCCTGACCGCCGGCCGCCGCCGCGGGCTGGGCGATCAAGTGACCGGAAGGGGTGAAAGCCAGTTCAAAATCCATTCGGTCAGCTTCCTGCGTTGCGCTGCCTGGGACCACAGCACCGTTTGAACTTCTTCCCGCTTCCGCACGGACAGGGATCGTTCCGGCCGGCACGTGGCGCAGTTGGGAGAGATTCCTCGGGTTCATTGGATGGCGGCCCGACGGAAGACGCGACACCACGGAAAGCAGCCAGACTGCGTGCGCCAATCTGTTTTACCCAATCGTAACGCCGTTTGTAGCGTTTGAGTTCAGTCGTCCCATGCTTCCGCCAAAAGGCCGAAAGCACACGTTGGGCCGAGTCCTTCGGGCCTTCGAGAACCTCGGCCAACTTCACACGTCCGCGAAATGAGGCGGTCGCACGAAAGTGCTGCCGGACGCCATATGTCTCCTTGGAATCCCCGACCGGCACCAACCGATCGAAGAGCAAGATCACCTCCTCGCACGGGCAGTCGGGGTTGGGACAATAGAGGTCGTCGATCAGATACTCGCTGCCATCGTGCTCGAAGCGGCCCATCCACTGTGCAACCTCAGAGCTACGCTTTTTCGGATAGGCAAGGACTTGGCTGAACGGCAGTAGTAGTCCTTCTTGACAGTCTCTTACCGGAAGCCGATAGTCGCGAATCGCCTTCGCAATGCGGCCCTTATCTCGGAATCTCCGCCGGGCTTCATCGCGCTCCGCTTCCGGGTAGTCGCGAAGGAACTCCTCAATGAGGGCAGTCTCTTGTGGCGAACGTGCCGTTGTCTCGACCACCTCCCATGTTTCCGGATTGACCCGGAACGATATTGCCAGCGGCTTCTCCTTCGGCACGGTCAACTCGACAAGCTCGCAAAGCAGGTCGGCGCACGGGCAGTCGGGATCGGAACACTGGCTTACGTCGGTCCGAAAGCGTCCGGGGTGTGATTGAAATGTTGCTTCAGCCACGAGCACTTCACCATCCTCCGCAAGCTGGGGCTCGGCAAATGAGTTGTCCTTTCAAATAGAGTATTCCTGCACCGGGGCAATGAAAAGGGGGACGCCTTTCGATGTCGCCCGGACTTTCCGGGATGACCGGTGTGAGGCGAGTTTTTCTCGCAGGCTGGAAAGTGCTCCGAAGGGGCTGAGTTCGCCCAGCCCGGGGCACGTCCCTCGTTGTTGTACATGAGTCGTGGCCGCCACCGGCCGGCTTGCCCGGCCTGGAGCGGTGGTCAGTCGGCTAAGACGGCACCCAGGCTCACTATTTCCCCTGCACGCTGCCGACGCCTCCGGCGGCGGCAGCGTGCAGGGGAAATACTCCGGGTGAGCCGTGCCCGCTTAGCCGACTGACCACGGCTCCATGCGGGGCAAGCCCGCAGGTGGCCCTTTGCCGCCTCGAAACGTGCCAGAAATCTTACTCATAATGCCCGCTGGCTGGCGGGGTCAAGCGGGCTATAATATCCCGGAGGGTTCAGGTGGCCGCAGGAAGGACCATTCATGCCGAATTACACCCATTGCGTTCAACGTCGGATCGGAAGCGCAGGCGTTGTGCTTGGTGCGTTCGTACTTCTCTCGGTCTCGGGCGGTACGCACGGCCTGGCCGCCGAGGGCGGCGCCCAGAGGACCTTGCTTCCCGTGCGACTGGCCTTGCAGTGGCTGCCTCAGAGCCAGTTCGCTGGCTTCTACATGGCGCGCGACCGGGGCTTCTACCGCGAGGCCGGGCTCGACGTCGAACTGATCCACACCGGGCCGGGACCGTCGTCGCTCGATTTCCTGGCGGGCGACCGGGCCGATTTCGCCACGCTCTTCCTCGCCGATGCCATCGTCCAGGCCCGCGAACCCGTCCCCCTCGCCCACGTTGCCCAACTCCTGCGGCAGTCGAACCTCGTGCTGGTCGCATGGAAGGACAAGGGGATCGAACAGCCTGCCGACCTTCACGGGCGGCGGGTCAGTCACTGGCCGGGCGCGTTCTCGGTCGCCTTTACCGCCTTTTTCCGGAAACACGACATTCAGCCGGAGGTTCTGCCGCAGCATCACTCGGTCAACCTGTTTCTGCACCACGGCGTGGACGCCTGCGCGGCGATGGTCTACAACGAGTACCATCGAATCTACCAGGCCGGGATCGATTACGACCGGCTGACGGTCTTCACAATGCGGGACTACGGCCTGGGCTTTCCCGAGGACGGCCTCTACACAACTGCCGACAAGGCGGGGCGGCATCCGGAAGTCTGCCGGTCGTTGCGACAGGCAACACTGGACGGCTGGGATTACGCGAGGCGTCATCCCGAGGAAGCGATCGACGCCGTGCTGCGCGAGTCGCGGCTGGGCAGCGTGCCTGCCAACCGTCCACACAGCCGCTGGATGCTTGATCACGTGCTGGCGTCGATCTATCCCCCGGACGACGACGGCGCGGCGGGCAGGCTGGACCGCCGGACGTACGAGCATGCCGTCAAAACGCTCACTGCGGCGGGTCTGGCCGACGACGCGCCGGCGTTTGAACAATTCGCGCCATTCGAACGGGAGGCGCCATGACACGATGGAAGGGATGGGGTTCCATCCGGGGCCGCATGATGGCCTCGGTGCTGACGGTGACCGGCCTGATCCTCGCGGCCGTGATTCTCTGGAGCTACCTGGACTCGCGCCGCCGCCTTGCGGCCGACATGGAAGCCAAGGCGGTCTTCCTGGCCGAAAGCGCTGCCCGGCAAATCGACGCGCAACTGGGCCTGCTGCAAGGCGTTGTGCACGGCATGGCCCTGACCCTCGAGACGCAGCGGCTTACGATCCCGTTCGAGGTCGTTCGCGCCATGCAAACGCGCTGCCTGGAAGACCATGCCGGCATTTACGGACTTTGCGTGGCGATGGAGCCCGACTTGGCACCGACCGGATGGCCTGATCTGGCGGCATGGGAATACCGCATCGGAGATCGGCAAGCCTATGAGGACCTCTCGGGCCCCGACCACGCCCACACCCGCGAAGACTGGTTCACGTTGCCGAAATACCTGGATCGCCCGGTATGGAGCGAGCCGTACGAATGGGAAGGCGTTTTGATGGTCACCTATTCGGTACCGTTCTATGCCGACGAGGAAGACGGGCGCCGCTTCGCCGGCGTGGTTACCTGCGATCTGACGCTCGACTGGCTGGAGCACATGATTGCGGAACTTCCATTGGGACCGGGAGGCTACGGCTTGCTGATGAGCCGCAACGGCACCTACGTTTCGCATCCGCTGCCCGAACTGGTGCTCAATGAAACCGTGTTCAGCGTTGCCGAGGAGCGCAACGATCCGGAGTTGCGCGCGCTCGGGCAGCGCATGGTATCGGGGCGGCCGGGCATCGAGCCGTTTATCAGTTTCGCGACGGACGACCTGTCGTGGCTGGCGTTCACGCCGCTGCAATCGACCGACTGGATCATGGGCGCGCTGATCTCCCGCGACGAGATGAACGCGGCCATCCTGAGCCTCAGCCGGCGGCAGGCCGCGATTGGCCTTCTGGGCCTTGCGCTGCTCTGTATCGCGGTCAACCTCATCGCCCACTCGATCACCCGCCCGATCCGCGATTTGCGCGACGCGGCCGGCACGCTAGCCGGGGGCAACCTTGACGGGGCGCTCCCGGCGCCGCGCGGCCGGGACGAGGTGGCCCACCTGACGGCGGCATTCGGCGACATGCGCAACGATCTGAAGCGGTATCTGGCCGACTTGCGGGAAACCACCGCGGCCAGGGAACGCATTCAGAGCGAATTGCGGATCGCCCACGATATCCAGATGGGGTTGGTGCCGAAGACATTCCCGCCCTTTCCGCAACGGGCCGATATGGACCTGTACGCCGTCCTCCAACCGGCGCGCGAGGTCGGCGGCGATTTCTACGACTTCTTCCTGCTCGACGACAACCGCCTGGTGCTGGCCCTCGGCGACGTGTCCGGCAAGGGCGTGCCCGCGGCCCTGTTCATGGCCGTCACCCGCTCGTTCCTCCGATCGGCGTTCCGGTCCGACTCGGACCCGGCCGAGGTGGTCGGGCAAGTCAACAGCGAACTGGCCGACGGGAACGACGCCTGCATGTTCGTCACGCTCTTCTGCGCGGTAGTCGATCTTGCCGCCGGGCGCATGCAATATGCCAACGCCGGCCATAATCCGCCGGTCATCCGCCATCCCGACGGGCGTCTTGAGCGGATTGCCGAGCCGCGCGGCCCGATCGCAGGCGTCATGCCCGAAGCGTCGTACGCCGCCGGCTCGGTTGCTTTCCCGGACGAAGCGACGCTCATCATGTACACCGACGGCGTCACCGAGGCCATGAACGCCGCAGGCGAGCTTTTCGGCGAAGACCGGGTGGCGGCCCGGCTCGGCGCCGCCGAGGGTTTCGGCGATTGCCGCGCGCTGATCGACTCGCTCCTGGCCGACATCCGCACCTTCGCCGCCGGCACCGAGCCTTCGGACGATATCACGATCCTGGCGCTGAAGCGAACGGTGTAAGCGTTTGAAGGGGGACTGTCGCAATTTTCGCGGCACAAAGGATAATTCACCCAATCGGCCAACCGATCTGCCGCGAAAATGGGACTGTCCCCTTTGCGTGCAGCGGGGGAAACTGCCTGCGCCGTCACCCTGCGAACGGTTACAGTGCAGAGGCGTAGGGTGGGTGGTTCCGGATGTCTCAGCATCCTTACTTCACCCACGCGGCAGGCAGTTCTGCACTTAGAAACGGAAGAGCCAAGACTATATCCGCCCGCTTTCGTGTCATTCGTGTCCTTCGTGGTTTGCTTGTCGTCAGAGAAATCGAACCCCCGCCGATTATCCGCTCGCCCCCGGGGTTGGCCGGCTGTTCGCCTATTCGCTCATCTTGTCATAACTCGTTGCCATTACACGGTTTCCGCCACATTCGCGGCGTTCCGCCCCCGGCTGCCGCCGGAGGCAAAAACGGTCGTAAACCTCTATGCCGCAAAACCTTCCGAATTGTCGCCCAGTATTCGTCGCCCACTGTTCGTTTAATGGGAGATGGGAGATGGGAGATGGGAGTTGGGAGTTGGGAGCTGGGAGTTGGGAGTTGGGAGTTGGGGGGGGGGAACGTGTCGGGGCCGCCTGGGCGTCCTGCGTGCTGACTTCCTTCTGTTCCGCGTCAGCGCGTCCACTAGCAACTAACACCCAGCAGCTAG
>JAVEUP010000054.1:0-40987 GCA_034005525.1 Thermoguttaceae bacterium
CGCTCTTCCGATCTAGCTGATGGAATGGAAGCCGCTGTTGACGGCCACTTTCGTCACGGGCAACTGGGTCCGGGCCAGGGCGCGCCGGGCGCTTTCCAGCCGGACGCGCAGGATCTCCGCATTAAGCGTTCGGCCCATAAGCTCCTTGAATCGCCGTTCCAACGTGCGCCGCGACAAAGTACAATGCTCCAGGAGACTGTCCACGTCGATGCCTTCACACGCGTGATCGCGAATGTAACGCACCACGGCGCCGATTTGCTCGTCAGGCAGCGCCCACGCC
Organism: Thermoguttaceae bacterium; assembly: GCA_034005525.1. Taxonomy (GTDB): domain Bacteria; phylum Planctomycetota; class Planctomycetia; order Pirellulales; family Thermoguttaceae; genus PWXP01. The sequence goes on from JAVEUP010000054.1 coordinate 281, forward strand.
TCGGTCGAGCGCCGGGCGACCACGCTCCGCGGCGGGACGCGCACCGCGGCTTCCGGCGGCTTCTCGCCTGCCATCATCCGATCGAGCAACGCCGCTGCTTGACAACCGATTTCTTCCAGGTTCACATCCACACTTGTCAAAGTGGGCCTCGCGAACAGGCAGATGTATTCGTCGTTATCGACGCTGACGACGGCCACCTGATCGGGTACGGCCAGTTCCGCACGCCGGCAGGCGTCCAATACGTCCAAAGCTTCTTCGTCTGAGCTGCACATGAGCCCGACCGGCTTGGAGAGGTTCTGGAGCCACACGGCAATACGTTGCTGCCGGCGCTCCCACGACTCGCGTCGCCCGGGTTTGTACTGCTCCCCGAAGATGCTGCACTTGTAGCTCGATTGTGCGACCAGATCCTGGAAGAGTGCGCGCCGCAGGTCGAGGAAGCGGAATTGCCCGGCCGGGGCGCCGTAGAAAGCGAAATGCCGGAAACCGCGGTCGATGAGGTGGTCGAGGGCGTGGCCGACCACCATCCGGTTGTCCGGGCCGATATGCGGCAACTCAAGCCCGGTCAATGCGCCCCGAAGATCGACGGCCGGCAGCCCCGAGGCGAGCACCGCCCGGGCCATACGGTCGTTGTTGATGCGTGCCAGGATGCCGTCGCCCTGCCAGGTCTTCAGCCAGGGCGGCGGGGGATCGTCTAACCCCATCGGATGGAAATACACCGACCACGGCCCGTGTCGGCGCAGGTACCAGGCGATCCCGCGCAGCAGGCCGCGTCCATACTCCCGCGATGTTTCGATCAACAACGCGACGCGCGGCATGGCGGCCTCTGGGTACTGTTGATGGTCCTTGCCGGCGGCAACCGTTCACGGTGCACTGGTGCAAGCTTACCACTGACACACCCGCATCTTACCCGTACTGACGCAAATTTGCAACACGCTGACGCAAAAACGATTGACGGCGCAAGCCGTTTCGGCCACAATGAAAGGATATATGGCACATTCCTTGACTGCAATCCTGACTGCACTCGAGACTACGGGGCCTGGCTGGTTTCGGGAAATCGGGCCGTGCCAGGGACTCAACGAGTGCCTATCGTTGTGAAATGCAGGCAGTATTGGTTGGTGCGCAGCGTGCGCGCCGACGGGGGATTGGGCGCGTCGGAGTCCGATCCACGGAAGCACCCAACCTAACTACGCTCGGGAGGCTCGTCATGATTCACAGACACATCGCAGTTCTTCTTGTTGCCGCAGCTACTCTCACGGCTGGTACGGCCGCGGCGTCATGGACGTTGATCGACGATTTTGAAAGCTATGTGGTCGACTCGGAGATCCGGGACGCTGCAATCTGGACGGTCACCGGTTCGAACGTCGCGCAGCAAGTCGTTGTCGCCGATCCCGCCGACGGCACGAACCAGGTGCTCGCGGCGGTGAGCAACGGCGCGAACATCTACACGCCGGCGATGATCGCCCAAGGCGGCACCGGGACGCTGTTCTTCCGCCTCTACGTACCAACCGCGACTCACGACTTCGCCGTGGGCATGACAACGCAGTCGGCGCCCTCGGAGGCGGGCCATCACGCCGATTCCTTTCGAATCGAAAACGGCGCACTGAACGTTTACCATGGCAGTTTCCGCAACGTCGGCAGCATCAGCCAGGGAAACTGGTACAATGTGTGGCACGTGCTCGACAACCAGGCCGATACGTGGCAGTTGTATGTCGAAGGCTCCGGGTTTGCCGGGCAGCAGCAGTTGGCATGGGGTAGCGTTAGCGACTTCAGTTTCCGGAGCGGGGCCGGCACGAATAACCTGGTGAACTTTTTCATCCGCACGAATGCCAATCATAACGGGCTCACCGGGTACATCGACGACGTTTACCTCTTTGCCTCAGGGAAGGACCTGTCGCTCCCGCTCTACCTGTACTGGGCGCCCGGCGCAGACGCCGGCGGCACGGGCACGTGGGACACCACCAATGCGTTCTGGGCCACAACCGCTGACGGCTCAGGCTCGAAGAAGGCGTGGCCTGCGACGGGACCCCACAAGGACGCTGCGTTTGGCGGCACCGCCGGAACGGTGACCGTCGATGCCGCCGGAGTGACAGCCGATAGCATCCGGTTCACGACAAGCGGGTACACGATTGACGGCGGCCCGCTGACGCTTGCCGGCGCCGCGCCCACCGTAACGGTCGTGCCGGAAGCCTCGGCAACCATCTCAGCGAACATCACCGGATCCGACGGCCTTCGCAAGGCCGGCGAGGGAAAGCTAACACTTTCTGGCACGAACAACCATACCGGCGGTACAACCGTGGCCGAAGGCGTGCTTACGATCAACTCGACCGGCTCGCTGCCCGGTTGGGATGCCGCAGGCGGCTTCTCTGTGGCCGACGGCGCCATCCTGGCCGTAGGAAGTGGCATAACCATGCCTCAGTTCAACACGATGCGCAGCCTGACCGCCAACTTTGAGGCCGGCGCGGCCATCGGGCTGGATACCAGCGAGGGCAGCCGTAACTTCCACAATGACATCACAGGCGCCCTTCCCCTGGTCAAGCTCGGCCCCAATCAACTGACGCTCTCCGGGAACAACGATTATACGGGGCTTACGACAGTGACCGAGGGGACGCTCATGCTTAGTAGCTCCAGTACCGCCGTGCCCGGCGATCTGGCAATCCGATCCGGCGCCTATGTGAGATTCAGCCAGAACAATCAAATAAACAACAATGCTCTCGTGGTCGTTGCCGACAGCAGAAGCGCCTTCAATGGAACCGGCATCAACTCCGGTGTACGGTCATCGCATCAGGAAACCATTGGCAGCCTTACCGTGACGGGCGGCGCGTTCAACGCAGGTGATAATTCCATTTGGCTCATTACCGGCGGCGCCAGCTTTACCGGCGGCGATGGAAACACCGCGTTCACCGGCAATAGCGGCTCGCAAACCAGTTTCGGCAGTCTGAGCCTAACTGCCATGACTGCTACCCGAGGGCCGTACGCCAATGGATTCCTTATTGGCGGCAACACGGCGGCCAGAGTGACCACCGTAACTGTCGGTTCCGGTGGCCTGACCCTCGACGGCAGCAACATTGCCATGCGGCTGGGAACCGTCACAAACGCAAAGGGAAGCGGGCTGATTCTCAACGGCGACGTGACCACGACCGGTTCCTCGCCGTCCTCCATTATCAAGGACACGGCAGCCGCCGGTACCCTCGGTCAGATGGCGGTCGAGTTAAGCAGCACCGCAGGCACCTTTATACGCACGTTTCATATCGGCGGCGGGGGGGCCGACCTGCTTATCGATGCCGACGTGATCAACGGCGAGGCCACTGCTGCCGGTATCCTGAAGGCGGGCCCCGGCACGCTGACACTTGCCGGCAAGAACGAGTACACCGGCGGGACAGAAATCGCGGAAGGTATTTTGCAGATCGGCAATGGTGGCGAAACCGGGTCGCTTGTCGGCGATGTTGTCAATGACGCCGCACTGGTGTTCAACCGGTCGAACGATTGGACCTATTCAGGCAATATCTCGGGTATGGGCACCGTTCAGAAACTCGGCGGCGGCGTCGTCATGCTTACCGGCAGCAACACGTACGACGGTGGGACGGGCATTGACGGAGGCATGGTGGGCTTCGGCAACGTGGACGCGTTGCCGGCCATCGGGCAGGTGACCGTGGCAGCGGGGGCCGGCTTGGGCCTGAGAGTCGGCGGGGCCGGATTCTTCGACGCCGGCGACGTCGACGCCCTGTTCGCCGGCACCTTCGCGAATGTGGCGATGGCCGACGGTGCGTTCGTGGGCATTGACACCACGGAGGGCAATTTCATGTACACCGCCTCGCAGGGCGGGGACCTCGGCCTGGCCAAGCTCGGTCCGAATACGCTCACGATCACCGGCGCCCACACCTACACGGGCGGCACCACCGTTGTCGGCGGCACGCTCGCGCTGAGCGGCGCCGGGTCGCTTCCCGCAACCGGAGCCGTCCACCTGGCCGGCAGCACGGCGTTCGACATTTCCGGGATTTCGGCCGCCAGTACAAGCGTCGGCTCGCTGGCCGGCGTTGCCGGCTCGTCTGTCGCACTCGGATCGAAGAACCTCAACGTCGGCGGCAACAATACGACCACCAGCTTCGCCGGCGACATTTCCGGCACGGGCGGCAGCCTGACAAAGTCGGGTACGGGCACGCTGACGCTTCTCGGCGCGAACAACACGTATGATGGCGGTACTACCGTCCAGCAGGGCGTTCTGACCTTCGGCAACGTGAACGCCGCCCCTTCCAGCGGGCAGGTGACCGTCGCCGCGGGTGCCGGATTGGCCTTGAGAGTCGGCGGCACGGGATATTTCGGCGCCAGCGACGTTGATGCCCTGTTCGCCGGGACATTTCCAAATGTCTCGATGGCTCCAGGGGCACTGGTCGGCATCGACACCACGCAAGGCAGTTTTTCGTACGACACGCCGCAGGCTGGAAACCTCGGCCTGGCCAAGGTCGGATCCGGCACCCTAACGCTGGCCGGCGACGGCAATACCTACACCGGCATGACCGTCGTCAGCGGCGGAACGCTGATGCTTAACAAGACCACGGGAAATGCCGTGCCCGGCGATCTAGTCATTACCAACGGCTATGTGCGGTTCAGCGCCAACGAGCAGATTGCCGACACCGCCAACGTCTTCATGAGCGGCGCCGGGAGCGTGCTCAACGGTACCGGCATCAACTCGAGCGCCCGGTCCGGACTGGTCGAAACCATTGCCAGTCTGACGGTTACCGGCGGCGCCTTCAATGCCGGGGCAACCGGTTCAGAGCCCATTTGGACGATCACGGGTGCCGGCACCTTCATTGGCGGAGAGGGAGGCGCATCGTTTACCGGCCAGAGCAGTTCGGTCACCTCCTTTGGCAGTTTGAGCCTCACGGCCATGGACTCGGAGGTCTACCTGACGCCGAACAGTTTCTGGTTGGGCGGTTCGTCGACCACGAACGTGGCAACCGTCACCGTAGGGGCCGGCGGCCTCACGCTCGACGGAAGCAACGTCCTCATGCGGCGAGGCGGCAGTTCCACCCAGTTTGGTACGCGGCTCGTGCTCGATGGCGACGTGACGACAACGGGCAGCTCGGCCTCGGCCATCAAGTTGACTGCGGCCAGTCCGGGCACGTACAACAGCAGCGACATTGAACTGAGCAGCACCGCGGGCAACGTGACCCGCACATTCAACATCGGCGGCGGCGGGGCCGACCTGTTCATCGGCGTCCCCCTGACCGACGGCGCGGCTGATACAGCAAGTATCGTGAAGACAGGCCCCGGCACACTCACACTCGGCGGCCTGACCGACTACACTCGAACGAGCACCTACACCGGCGCCACGACGGTTCAAGAGGGTACGCTGCTGGTCGACGGTATTCTCCAGAGCACCTCGGGAGTTGCGTTGCACGCGGGCGCCACGCTTGGCGGCACCGGCACGATTGCGGCGCAGGTGGCCAGCGGCGGGGGCGGCGCCGGGCTCGTCAGCCCTGGCAGCAGCGCGGGCATCCTGGCCGTCGAGTCGATCGATCCGACCGGCGGGATGAGCTTCGCCTTCGAGTTCGGACAGGTTGGCAGCCCCGACTACACCAACGCCACCAACAGCGTCAACGACGTGCTGCGCCTGACGGGCAATCCTCCGGCCTCCATCCCCCTTACCGGCGACAACCTGGTGAGCGTGTACTTCGGCGTGACCAGTTTGGAATTGGAAGATCTCTTCGGAGGCGGCGTGTACGTGGACGCGGCGACCAACGCGGCGGATCGCGCCCTGTTCTACCAAATGGTCAAGGACGCCGAGTACAACTACTTTGTCCTGGGCGACGGAGCGGGTACACACCCCTTCGGCGGCGCGAGCTACTACTCGCTGGCCGAGTACGATTCGTTCCTGAAGATGTCGCTTTCCATCGTCGGCGACGCGGCCGTGTTCGTTGCCGGCGATCCGGCAATCCTCGGCAGTGTCATGCAGTTCCGGGTCATCCCCGAGCCCGGCGCCGCGCTGCTGCTGGGCTTCGGCCTGATAGGATTGCTGGCCGTGGGCCGTCGGCGACGAAGGTAATCCCACCTTCAACTGGAGCCGCATTTGTGAACCAGCCATCGTTAGCCATCGTCATCGGACTCGCTGCGGCGATCTGTTTGCCGGCCACCGTCCTCAGCGACGACGTCGTCCTGTTCGACTCCGGCGGCTTCGCCGATCAGTCGGCCTACGCGCCGGGCGATTTGAGCGAGGTGAGCCACGGCGGCGGGCGGTGGACGCCGGCCGGCGGTACGGCGCAGCCGGGGGAAATCGTAGTACTCGAAAACGACCGCTTTGCCCGCGCGTTGCGACGCCGTCAGACCGGGCAGCAGCCCACCGACACCGACCTGCTTGACTTCTCGCCCGCAGCCAACACCCGGCTGACCATCGCTTTCGACGCGCGGGTGTCGACGGCCGATTCGCGGACGCTCGACCTGTTCCTGCTCCGCCCCGGCCAAACCGACGCCCGCGACCAGGCCTCGGTTCTCGTCTGGGGGCACCACACGGGCAAGCTCTCCTATTTCGACGGCGAGTACCGTGACATCGTCGACTTGGACACCGGCTGGCACCGCTACGAACTGGTCCACGATCTGGCGGCGAACACGTTCGCCGTGTGGATGGACGGCCAACGGGTGGCCGAGGGCCTCGGCTGGCGGAACCGATTTTCTCCGGAAACCACGTTTGGGCGGCTGCGGATCGGCAGCATCCGCGGCGAGCGGGGGCAGTATGCCGACGTTGCCAACCTGCGCATCACCGCGCGGCCCGCCCCGCCATCCATCGCCGTCGTCGAGCCGGCCGCGTCCGGTGGCATCCTCGATCCTGACGGCGCGTTTCGCTTCCGAGTCACTGCCGACCGGCCCGTCGCGGCCGACGCGATCCGCATATGGCTCAACGGCGAAGAAGCGACCGGCCGGCTGTCGGTCGAAGGGACGCCGATGGCCCGCGAGGCAACCCTGACCGGCCTGGAAGCGAACCGTTCGTACCGCGCGAAGATCACCGCGGCCAACGAGCGGGGTACCACCGAGCGCCGCACCAACTTCTACACTTTCCGCGACAAGGTGGACGGCTATCGCGGCATCTGGTTCACCCTGGGGCAGATGGAGGGTGAGTACGGCGACAAGTATTCCGGCGGGCTGGCCTTTTGCTTCAGCCACACGCTCACTCCGATGGCCGTCTACGCCCCCGAGGTGAAAAAGACGTTCTTCGTGTACGGCGGCACCACGGGGCCGGAGGACCGGTACCTGCTGGCGATGGCGTCGTACTACGACCACGAGAAGCATCGCGTGCCGCGACCCACCATCGTGCGCGACCAGCAAGGCATCAACGACCCGCACGACAACCCCAGCATCGCCATCGACAAAGATGGCCACATTTGGATCTTCCTTGCCGGCCGAGGGCGCAGGCGTCCCGGGCAGATCTTCCGCAGCCGGAAACCGTATTGCGTTGACGAGTTCGAGGAGATCATCTCGCGCGAACAAACCTACAGTCAGCCGTGGTACGTTCCCGGCAAAGGATTCTTCCACCTGCTAACCTTGTACACGCGAGGCCGGGAGCTGTACTGGGAAACCAGCGCCGACGGCCGCGATTGGACCGCCGAACCGGCGGAAACCCTTCCCAAGTTGGCCGGATTCCAGGGGCATTACCAGGTGAGCCGGGTGCATGGCGGCACGATCGGCACGGCGTTCAACTACCATCCCGGCGGCAGCGTCGACCGCCGCACGAACATCTACTACGTGCAAACGACCGACTTCGGCAAGACGTGGACGACCGTCGACGGCCGGCCGCTCGAAATGCCGCTGACCGATCGTGATAACCCGGCGCTGGCGGTCGACTACGAAGCCGACGGCCGGCTGGCCTACGTGACCAAGCTCCTTTTCGACGAGCACGGGCATCCGGTCGTCCTGGCCGTAACCAGTGGCGGTTTCGACCCGGGGCCGAAGAACGACCCTCGCACGTGGGAAATCACGCACTGGACGGGCAGCAAGTGGATTACGCGGCCGGTGACCACCTCGGACCACAACTACGATATGGGCAGCCTGTACCTCGACGGCGACCGCTGGAGCATCATCGGCCCGGCGCTCATCGGGCCGCAGCCGTATTATACCGGCGGGGAGGTGGGCCTTTGGGTCTCGACCGACCGCGGAGCCAACTGGCGCCTTCAGCGCAAGGTGACGCAGAACAGCCCGATGAACCACAGTTACGTCCGCCGTCCTCACAACCCGGCCGACCCGTTTTTCGCCATCTGGGCCGACGGCGATTCGAGCCGGTTTACACCTTCGCGGCTGTTCTTCACCAACTCAACCGGCGACCGGCTGTACATGCTGCCGTACACCATGGACACCGATTACGCCGAGCCGATCCTGCTGGACCCGCCAACTCCTCCGCCGTTGGAGGAGTGATGGGTGAATTGGGAACGCTTCCATACACCGGACGGACTTCAACAACAAGCCCCCTTGATTCGCATGAACCGGATTCCTGCACTTGCATTGGCAACCGCCATCGGCGCGGCGATCGCAGTTTGCCGGCCCGCGGGCGCTACGGCGCAAACGCTGACTGGCCGCGTATGGACCGCCATTCCAACAGCGGCGGATCCGGTTCCCGATACGCCGCACACGGTCGTTCAGTTCGCGGCGGAGGATGCGCTGACACCGACCCTGGCCGAGGAGTTGTCGAGCCGGATTCCTGCTCGGCTTGCCGGCGCGGCCGATCCGTCCCGTACCCGCAGTTTGACCTGGCAGTTTGATCGGAAGGATCCGGTCGTGTTCGCGTTTCGCATTCGCGAGCGGGCAAACCCCTCGCGCGGCTTGGTGGGCGCGCGATTCGACGTGAGCGTTAACGGGCAGGTGGTGCATCGCGCCCGGTGGCCGTGGCCGGACCCGTCGCGCGAGCTTCCGGTCAACTACTACGTCATTCTGCCGAAGGGCAGAACCACCGTATTGCTTGAGGTGATCGGCGGATACTCGCCCGCCTACGTGGTCGTCGACCGGTACCAATTGGCCCAATCGCCGGTCGACCTTCCCGGCGAGCCCGATCCGGCCGTGCCCTTGCCGCATTTGCCGGCGATGGACCTTCGCAACCAGCGCGTCGACGGGTTCCGCGGCATTTGGTACACCCAGCAGCAGTTCACCGAATACGGCGACAAGTACTCCGGCGGGCTCGGCACCTACACGGCCAAGCATCGGCCGTTGGCCGTCTACAGTGTGGAGCGGGAGCGGACGTACTTCGTCTATGGCGGCCACGTCCCGCTGCCTACCACCACGCTCTCTTCCGAGACGGCGGAGCGTTATCTCGTGCCCATGATCGCGTACTACGACCATGCCGCTCACCGCGTTTCGCAGCCGGTCATCGTCCACGACAGCGGCGGGGTGAACGATCCGCACAATAACCCTTCGCTGGCGATGGACGAGCAGGGACATTTGCTCGTGTTCGTAGCTGGGCGTGCTACGGGCCAGCCGGGTTACGTTTACAAGAGCGTCAAGCCGCACAGCATCGACGCTTTTGAGCTGCTCTGGGCGGGCCCGATGAACTATCCGCAGCCCTGGAGCCTGCCCGGGGGTGGTTTCTTCCTCAACTTCACGCAGTACACGCGCGGGCGGGAGCTGTATTTCGGCCGTTCCGACGACGGGCGGATTTGGTCGCACCCGGTCAAGCTGGCAGGATTTGGGGGCCACTACCAGGTGACCGAGCTGCACGGCTCCACCATGGGCGTGGCTTTCAACTATCATCCGGGCGGAAACGTGGACCGGCGCACCCAACTCTACTACGTGCAGACGACCGACCTGGGACAAACGTGGACCACGGCCGAGGGGAAGCCCGTATCGCTGCCGCTGGACGAACCGCATAACGACGCGCTTCTATTCGACTACGAAGCCGAGGGCCGGCTCGTGTACGTGAAGGACCTGACGTTCGACGCCCGGGGCCGCCCGATCGTCTTGTACCTGACCAGCGGCGGCGCCGAGCCCGGCCCGGCCGGCGGGCCGCGCAAGTGGCTCATTGCGCGGTTCACCGGCAGCGGCTGGGAACGGTCGGAGATTACCCATTCCGACCACAACTACGACATGGGCAGCCTGTACGTCGAGGAGAGCCGATGGAGCCTCATCGCCCCGACGGAAACCGGTCCCCAGCCATTCCAGACGGGCGGCGAGATCGCCCTGTGGACGTCAACCGACGAAGGACAAACCTGGTCGCTTGCGCGGCGGATCACTTCCGGAAGCACGATGAATCATAAGTACGTTCGGCGCCCCCTCAATGCGGCCAACCCCTTCTTTGCCTTCTGGGCCGACGGCGACCCCACGCAACCCTCGCCGTCGCGGCTGTACTTCACCAACTCGACCGGCGACCAACTGTACATGCTGCCGCACACCATGGACACCGATTGCGCCGAGCCGATCCTGCTCGACGCGCAGACACCCTTCACCGGCAAGGCACCCAATGATTGACAACCCGCGGCATTCTCTTACAATACACTTAGATAAGGGGGACCGGTGAGTCGTGCCGGGGCGGATCGATTTGGTCCTGTGCCGCGGGCAGCTTTGCCACACACCTAAAGGCCCTCGTCCGGCCAGGAGCGTTCCATGCCTACCAGCAATCCAAAATCCGCTTTTACACTGATCGAATTGCTGGTGGTCATCGCGATCATCGGCATCTTGATTGCCTTGCTCTTACCGGCGGTGCAGGCGGCGCGCGAGGCGGCGCGCCGGGCGCAATGCACGAACAACCTGAAGCAGATCGCCCTGGCCATGGCCAATTACGAGGTCAGTTTCAAGTGCTTTCCACCCGGGCGGGTCGGCTGCGACAACAATGCAAAACGCTGCCCTGCTCTTGCACAGCGAGTCGGTACGAGCGCGCTGGTAATGATCCTGCCGTACCTGGAGATGCAGCCGCTGTACGACAGTTTCGATTTCCGCGACGGGCCTTGGGGCTATAACGCAACCTGGGTGCACGTCAACGCCCAGGCCATCGAGCAGACCGTGTCGACCTACCTGTGCCCGAGCGACAATTCGGAGCCCTTTGCGAACCCGCTGACATTCGAACAATCCAGTTCGTATAACACCCAGGGTCACAGGGCGGCCACCGGCAACTATGCCCTGGTGAACGGATCGACAAGTGTTACGGCCATGGACGCAGCGAAGTGGGATGCCAACGGCGTGTTCTACTACCTTCGGGCGCATCGCATCCGCCATATTGCCGACGGGCTGTCAAAGACCATGTTCGTCGGCGAGGCCGTGGAGACGCATGCGCCGACATCGTCGAACATCTGGAGCCGGGCCATCCGGTGGATGGACTGCCAGCGCAGCACACACAACCCGCTGAACACGCCGCCCGGCGAGCCCGAATTCAATACCACCTATGGTTTCAACGTAAACGCCGCTTTTGGCAGCAGGCATCCCATGGGCGCGAACTTCGGCTTTGGCGACGGGCACGTCACGTTCATTAGCGACAACATTGACCTGGCCACCTATCGTGCCCTTTCCACCCGCGCGGGAGGGGAGACGATTGGAAACCTGGAGGAGGTTTCACCGTGATTCGACCAGCGCAAACACGATATGGTAATCGCCCTTCCACGACCTGGACCGAAGCGCCGGACCGCGGCCACACCGGGAATCGCGCAGTGTATGTTTGGCTGCTGTTCGTGCCGATAGTCTTGCTGACGGCCGGCTGCAGCGATTATCGGCCGGAGCGGGTGCCGGTTTCCGGACAGGTCCTTATCGACGGCCAGCCGCTGGAACACGGCTTCGTCCGGTTCATTGCACCGCACGACCGGCCTTCGGTGGGTAAGTTGGGGCCGGACGGCCGTTTTGAATTGACGTGCTTTTCACGGAAAGACGGTTCCGTGAAGGGAACACACACAGTGACCGTAACCGCAGCCGAAAGTGTCAGCCCTCAATCGCAGAAGTGGCACGCCCCAAAGGAGTATTCCGATCCCGCGACCTCCGGCCTCACCGTTACCGTTGACGGTCCTACCAAAGACGTCTTGTTCGAGCTGACATGGGGCGGACGAAAGCCGTTCGTCGAGACCTTCGTCGGCGAGTAGGGGCCAATTGGCGTTCAGCACCGAGGTCACTCCAAACCCGGAGCGTGACAACATGAGTCGTTTCGCCATCGTGACTTACTTCATCATGATTGCTGCGCCGGTCGTTTCGCCGGTTCCGGCCGGATTGGTTCCCTGTGCGTCCGCGCAGGTCGCCGAGGCGGCAGGTCACAACAAACCGGGTGCCGTGTCGACCGTGGTCACTCGTACCATACCTGCCATGCCGTTCGACCCCACGGCAGACTTCGCCGAGTGGCAATCGCGTTTGCGCGAGCGGCTGGTGGACATTGTCGCCCTTCCTGCCGGCCCTCACGGGCCGCTCGATGCCCGTGTTGAGCGACAGGAGGAAAATGAGCGGTACACGCTCGACCGGATCGAGTTTACGGCCGAGCCGGGCGAGCTGGTGCCGGGTTATCTTCTCTTGCCTAAAGACCGGCAGCCGCCCTACCCGGTCATGATTTGCCTGCAAGGCCATTCGCCGGGGATGCATATTTCTATCGGGCGGGCGAAGACCGAGCACGACCAGAGATCGATTGACGGCGGACGCGACATTGCAGTACAGGCCGTTACCCGCGGCTGGGCCGCCCTGGCCATCGAGCAGCGCGGGTTTGGTGAACGAGCCGAAAAGGGCGTCACCTGCCGCGACGCCTCCTTGCGGGCGCTGCATTGCGGCCGGCCGATCACCGGCGGCCGCGTGCTCGACGTGATGCGAGCGATCGACTTCATCGAGTCGCGCCCCGATTTGGATCAGGGACGAGTCGGCTGCATGGGCAACTCGGCTGGCGGGACGGTCACGTTCTACACCGCCTGCGTGGAGCCCCGCATTCGCCTGGCGGTGGTCTCCTGTTCGTTCTGCCCCTTTGCCGACTCCTGGCTCGCCCTGCCGCCGCGTTGCGCCTGCGGCTACCTGCCCGGCATTTACGCCGTGGCCGACATGCCGGACCTGGCGGGCCTCATAGCGCCGCGCCATCTGCTCGTCGTCGCTGCGAGCAGGGACAATCTTGCCCCCGTGGAAAGCGTGCGGCTGGGGTTTGAAGTTGCCCGAGCCGCCTTCGACGCCGCCAAAGTGCCCGAACACACCCGCCTGGTGGTCGGCGACGGCGGCCACCAGTTCTATCCCGACCTCGCGTGGCCTGTCATTCAGGCCGTATTGGAGTCGTGGTGATATGCGTACACGTGCGATACCCGACTTGCGATTGACGATATCGCTTGCGGCCCTCTTGATGCTACGGGCTGCAGTCGGGGGCCTGGCTGCTGAGCCGCTTCACTTCGACGGCGGCAACAGCAGCCTCGTGGTCGACGCATACCCGGGCACCGCCGGCGGCGGATGGTCGACAGCTTGGATGGCCACCTCCGGCGCGAGCGGCTCGGCCTCGGTGGTCGATAGCAGTCCGCTTGTCGCGGGAGGCGGAAACTATCTGATCGCCAATCTGCTCGGATCGGACCGGAACCTCATTCGGCAGTATGCCAGTACGCCGGAGTTCAGCGTGCGTTCGGCCCATACCATCGAGTGGCAGTGGCGGCTTGATGATCCGTTCGTGGTCAACACCGGCAACGACCGGATCGCTTTCTTCGCCAACGGGACCGCGTCCTCGGCATCGACCAGCGCAAGCAACACGTGGACCGTAGGCGTAGCGCCTACGCACATGGGGCACAGTAACTGGTATTTCTATGATCAGCGGGTGAGCACCGGGTTTTCACCGGCCAACGCTTTCAATACCGGCATGCCGCTGGTCGTCGGAACGACGTATTCGTTCGCGATTTCGGTCGATCCCGGGCTGGGCACCTACGACGCCAGCATTTCCGACGGGACGAACACCGTCGAGGCGACGGGGCTCCATTTCCGCAACGTGTACGGCGGAGTCGACCACCTGCACTTCGGCGCGAAGACGTCGCAACCGAGTGTGCCGATGCGATTCTCGCTCGATTCGGTGGTCATTTCCGGCGGCGGCCCCGGGGCGTCGCTGCCGCCGGCCGAAGGGTTCCGAGGCATCTGGTACTACAACCAGGCCACCGGCGATGAGTACGTGTACAAATACTCCGGCGGATTCGCCACCTATCCGCAGCAGATGAACCCGCAGGCGTATTACAGCCCGGAGGCGAACAAGACCTTCTTCTGTTTCGGCGGCACCAACGAGAGCAACTCGACCCTGCTGCACGTGCTGTCGTATTTTGACCACGCGACCGGCCAGGTGGCCCGCCCCCGCATACTGCTCGACAAGGACACGACCGACGCACACGACAACCCGACGCTGATGCTCGACGACCAGGGTTACCTTTTCGTGTTCTCGAACTCGCACGGCACGGCGCGGCAGTCGTTCATTCACCGCAGCACGCAGCCCTTTTCGATCGACGAGTTCCAGCAGGTGGCCGCGATGGGGTCGGCGGAGAACTTCTCCTACTCGCAGCCGACCTTCATTCCCGGCAAAGGGTTCCTGTTCCTTTACACGCACTATACCGGCGGAGGGCTCGGCCGCACGCTCTACTTCAACACGAGTGCTGACGGGATCGATTGGGACCTCGGCTGGGCCGACGCCGGCGCGCGCATCGCGGCCATTCCCGGCGGGCAGTACCAAATCAGCGAAATGTCCGGCGAAAAGGTGGGAACGGCCTTCAATTATCATCCCGGGGGAAACGTTAACGCGCGGACCAACCTGTACTATATGGAAACCGCCGACATGGGGCAAACGTGGCATACCGCCGACGGCACGTCCCTGACCACGCCCGTAACCACGGTAAGCAACGCTGCGCTGGTGCACGATTATGCGGCCGAGGGGCGGCTGGTCTATCTCAAAGAAATCCGGTACGACGCTCAAGACCGTCCGGTGCTGCTGTACCTGACCTGCGACGGCTGGCGGCCGGGTCCCAGCGGTGGCGAGCGTGTTTGGCACATGGCGCATTGGAGCGGCTCGCAGTGGGTCATTCGCGACGTGTTCACCACCGACCACAACTACGATTTCGGGTCGCTGTACATCGAGGAAGACGGCACATGGCGCATCATCGCCCCG
Organism: Thermoguttaceae bacterium; assembly: GCA_034005525.1. Taxonomy (GTDB): domain Bacteria; phylum Planctomycetota; class Planctomycetia; order Pirellulales; family Thermoguttaceae; genus PWXP01. Next base: position 15,321 of record JAVEUP010000054.1, read on the forward strand.
ACGGAGCCCGGCCCGCAGCCCGGCACGACCGGCGGCGAGATGGCCGTTTGGATCAGCACCGACGAAGGCGCCAGTTGGCGAAAAACGCTCGATTTGACCTACGGCAGCGAGTGCAACCACACTTATGCCCGGAGTCCCTGGAACGCCCACGACGATTTCTATGCGATGTGGGCCGACGGGAATACGCTGGCGCGTTCCGAGTCGCACCTTTATTTCACCGATCGGGCCGGCAGCGGCGTGTGGCGGCTCCCCTGGGCCATGAACGGCGAGTTCGCCACGCCCGAACTGGCCTTTGTGCCCGTGCCGGAGCCGGGATCGCTCTTCATGCTGTTGGCCGCCTCGACGCTGCCGGGCATCGCACCGTTGCGTCACCGCAGACGCTCGGGTTTCTTCCGCATTCCCCATAAATGAGGGGAGGATAGATTGACTGAACGGAGAAAAAAAGCAGAAGGAAGGTCACCAGCTTGGTATAATATTGGCTGGGCCGTCTGTGCTGCAAGCGGTCTCGATCCTGACCTAAGTCGTTCCCCAAAACCGGAGGATGTTGCCATGAGTCTTTTCGTTAGGTTAGCTTGTCTTGGAACGCTTTTGCTGTTTGTCACCCAGCCGGTTCGCGCCGAACTGATCGCCAATGGCGACTTCGAGGCGGTCTCCGGCGATCCACTCCGCTTCACCGGGTGGACCTATTCTGGAAGCGGGGCTTTGCTAGAACAAGCCTCCGCGATTTCCGGCCAGTATTCAGCCGAACTCGTGGCAGGAAATCACTATATTGGACAGGATTTCAAGCCGCTTAGCTATTTCAACCTGGGAATGGATTTCGCCGTCTTTCCGGTCGGCAACAACCGAACGATGCATCTGCAATTATACAATGGCTCGACTATCACCGTTCAAATGAGGGTGGGGGACGGCAACAAGCTCCAGGCGTATGACGGCAGTGCCTGGCTGGACGTCCCCGGATTGTCCGCGGTCAAAACGACGACGGATACGGGCGCCCAAAACGTCTGGGACGGCGAGGAACCCGATGTGAACTCGTTGAGGATCGTGGGGTACCTCGACACTCCAACTCCCCACTACAATGTTACGCTGAACGATGAGATGGTAAGCGGTGTTACCATCATCAGGAGTCTCCAACCGCACATAAACCGGATGCGGCTGGCGGGGATTAGTGCCAACTCGAACTGGCTCGTCGACAATGTCTCGTTGGTTCCGGAGCCCGGCACCGTTGTGCTTCTGGCGTTCGGCCTGCTGAGTGTGCTGGCGGTGGGCCGTCGGAAGCGGTCCTCTTGATGACGAACCGGATACCTGGAACCTGACATTCCGCGAACCTGAGGAGAAAATCCAATGAAGCGCACTGTGCTGTCTGTTGCCTTAATTGCTCTGGCCGGCCTTACGTCGAGTTCTGCTTTGGCGGCAACACGAGCACCTACCGCGGGTGTGCCGTTCAATGGAAAGACCAGCTACGCCCAGGCGACCGAGCCGAAGGCGTTCGATCTCGACGCGTTTTCCATCTCGGCGTGGGCGAAGTTCAACCGAACGGATCAGTCCCAGGTTCTCATAAGCCGGGGCGGGCCCGGAGGGCTGTTCACGCTGTACCTTTATGAGGAGCGGATTCGAATGCTCGTCGAGTACGAGCCGTCGCGTTACACACACGCCAATACCGCCTTGCCGAAGCCGAATACCTGGGTCCACTACCTGGGAACCTACGACGGCGAGACAATCCGACTGTTTGTCGACGGCAAACCGGCCGCCGCGCAGAAGGCGCCCGGTCGCATTCCGCGTGCCGACGCGCCGCTGATGATCGGCGCCGCCGCTCCCGGTCGCCGCGTGCTGGATGGCGAGATCGACGATGTGCGTATCTGGAGCCGGGCTCTCTCGGCCGAGGAGGCCGCCACCGTTGCCCGGCGCGAGCCGGTGGCCGGCGGGCTGGTGGCGCAATGGACCGCCGACGCGCTCGACGGGGAAGCCTGGCCGGGCGCCGGCGATACCAAGGTGGCGGCCCGCTACCTGGCCAATCCAAAAATCGAAGTGCCGGTGGATGAAAAACACCTCCCGCCCTGGCAGCGCACCTATACCAACATTGCCCCCATCGAGAACCGGAAGCTGGACGGCTATCGCGGCATCTGGTACTACAACCAGCGGCAGGACGACGAGTATGTTTTTAAGTACAGCGGCGGGCTGGGCACCTACTGCGGCAAGCATCGGCCGTTTGCCGTGTATCGTCCCGAAGTTGACAGAACGTTCTTCTGCTACGGCGGCACCGACGAAAGCAACAGTACGCTGTTGCACATGGTCTCGTACTTCGACCATGCCACCGGCACCGTGCCGCGCCCCACGCTGCTGGTTGACAAGCGCACGACCGACGCACACGACAACCCGGTTATCGCCATCGATGGGGAAGGGCACATCTTCATCTTCTCCAGTTCACACGGCACAGGGCGTCCCTCCTATATTTCCCGCAGCAAGCGGCCTTACGACATCGACGAGTTTGAACGAATCGTCACGACGAACTTCTCGTACACACAACCGTTCCACGTTCCGGGCAAGGGATTTATCTTTCCGCAGACCATCTACCTTGGCGGCCGTGCCAACTATGTCCAGACCAGCCCGGACGGTTACCAGTGGACCGAGCCGAAGTTGCTTTCGCTTTTCGGGCAGGGGCATTACCAGATCAGCGAGCCCTGCGGCACCGAGAAGCTGGGCAGTGCCTTCAACTATCACCCGCCAGCCAAGGGGCTGAACTGGCGGACGAACTTGTACTACATGGAGACGCCCGACTTCGGCGAAACGTGGCGAAACGCGGCCGGTGAGCCGTTGGAAATACCCCTGAGCGAGCCCGACAATCCGGCGCTGGTGGCGGAGTACGAGTCGAAGGGCCGCAACGTATACATGAAGGACATCACCTTCGATGCCGACGGCAACCCGATTGTCCTGTACCTGACCAGCGGCGGGTGGGAGTCGGGGCCGGCAAACGATCCTCGCATTTGGCAAACCGCCCGCTGGACGGGCAGCGAGTGGGACGTTCAGGGCAGCGTCCGCTCGGACAACAACTACGACTTCGGACAGCTTCACGTGGAGCAGGACGGCACCTGGCGGTTGATCGCCCCCACGGAAACCGGCCCGCAGCCCTACAATCCCGGCGGCGAGGTGGCCATGTGGACCAGCACGGACAAGGGCCGGACCTGGACGAAGGTGAAGCAGCTTACGACCGGTAGCGAGTACAACCACACCTACGTGCGCCGGCCGGTCAACGCCCATCCGGACTTCTATGGATTCTGGGCCGACGGTCATGCCCGGCAGCAATCGGAAAGCCGGTTCTACTTCACCAACCGCGACGGAACCCACGTGTGGCGGTTGCCCATGAAGATGGACGGCGATACGGCGAAGCCGGAGGTCGCCTGGTAACTTAGAACTCCAGCCTCCGGAATGCCCGGATGCCAATGGCCAGCGGCAGGGCCTGTGCAGGCAGTCAGGCCGAAACCACACCCGTGCGGCTCAAATCGGCAACACGCGCACGCGGGATCTCTGCTGTTCGACAACAACCACAGCCCCAGCCGTGAGTGCCGCAGCGTGTTTGCGGAGTGCGGCAATGACCAATGGGGCTATGTGTTCCGGTAAGACGTTCTGCGCCCGAACCTGCAGTACGCTGGGCCCGGCGGCGTGGGTCAGAGCCAAAGCGGTCCCAAAATCCAGATCGTGAGTGAATACGACATAACCTTCGGCGCGTGCCCACGCCATGATGGCCGAATCAGGCGCTGCGGGATTGCCAACCGTAGACCAGTGGACGGCAGGCCAACCGTGTTGAGCCAGCACAGCGACCCACTCGGCCGACAGGTTCATGTCAATCACAAGCTTGACGCTCATTTGACAACCAGCGATTCCTCGCGTTCTTCCAGACGCCAGGCAGCATAGGCCAGGACGGCGTCAATATCTTCCGGCTCCAGGTTGGGGTATGCCTGGAGAATCCGCTCGCGTGAATTGCCCGAGGCCAGCAATCCTAGAATAGTCCCAGCGGTAATCCGCATGCCGCGGATACACGGTTTCCCGCCCATCACCGCCGGATCGTGTGTGATTCGGTCAATTTGCATAATGCACCTTATCGGGTCTGTTGTAGTTCCTTCTTGCAGGGAACCGCCCTATTATACCCCAGTTTGCCCCAGAATCCTACATGGCCCGGTAGGCTAGCACCCACTGCGACGGAACCCACGTGTGGCGGTTGCCCATGAAGATGGACGGCGATACGGCGAAGCCAGAGGTCGCCTGGTAACTTAGAACTCCAGCCTCCGGAATGCCCGGATGCCAATGGCCAGCGGTATGGCCGTTGCCAGAATGCCCAGCACAATGCTGGCCAACGTGCCCGCCCCGAGCCACCAGAACAGCCAGGTGTCCAACGGGATGCTGCCGCGGAGCGCATCCATGGTGCTTGTGCTGCGGGTGGCCTGGTAGAAGTGCATCGGCACGGCAGTCAGCAATACCACGGCCACGATGTACAACGCGCTGAGGACAAGGTTCAGCGTGCCGCCAAACCCGGCAGCGATGCGCGAAGGCGATTCCTCCCGCAGGTTCGGCAGGCGAGCACCCAGCCCTACGGCCGTTCCCGCCAGGCCGACACAGAGGATGACGCAGGTGAGCTGGTGGCTGAGGATGACCATCGGCGCCACGCGCAGCATGACGTCGCTGAGCAGCACGAGCCCGCAACAGGGCAACGTGGCGCCGCCGACGGCGAAGAAGAACTTGCTCCACAGTACCGTGTCGCGGCTGATGGGCATGAGGCCCAGGACCCAGAAGCGGCGCCCTTCGAGGCTGATCATCGGGTAGATGAACCGCGTGGTGAACGTCGACATCAACAGCCCAACCACCGCCAGATTCAGAAAGCTCACCATATTGACCCAGCCGACGTAATAGACGTCGTAACTGAGCCGGCGGATATTCACGAAGTACAACAGCAGCAGCCCGAAGAAGATCAGAAACTGCGACCATTGCACCGGGTCGCGGCGGAAGATGCGCAGATCCTTCAGTGCCAGAAGCCGCATGGGCGCAGGCATTGGGGCGAGCAGGGCAAGGAGAAGCCTGTCGAACCAGGGCCCCCCCCGGCGGCCAGGCCAACGCCATCGCTGCCGGTGTTGGCCGCACAACGCGCTGTACGCCGGGCGGTACAGGGCGCCCGCTGCGGCGATCGCAAGCTGACGGCCCATCAGTGCGTTTGATATCATCAGCGCCAAGAACAACACGCTTTGCGACCAGTCGCCCTGCGTCGCCTCCAAGAGCCCCGAACTAAGCCACCAACTCGGCAGCAGGCGGCCCTCCGTGAAGCTGAGCCGGCCGAGCATCTCGCGGAACCAGTCCGGGGTAAGCATGTCGCTTTCCGGCCCGGCAATCACACTCCAGGCGGTCCAGATTGCAGCGGCAAGAAGCAGCACGACGCCCAGCGACAGCACCTTCAGCCTCGCCCCGGGAATCCAATAGACGATGGCCAGGCACACCAGCGCGCCCAAAGCGGCCGGAATGTAAATGAACGCCACCATGAACGGCAGGAGCAGGAGATAGTAATACCACGGCGCCTCGGCCACAATGCCGTAGGCCAGCAGCATGGGGCTGACCAGCAGGAGGAACCCCCAGGAACTCAACAGAACGGCCTCTTGAAACTTGTGCAGAAAGACGCGCTGCGTGCGCACCGGCTGTGCGAGAAGATAGGCGGCTTCGCGCGACTGGAACAACGAGCCGTAAAGAATGATGCCCGACGAGAACACCAGCATGACCATCAAAGCGCCGAAGAACGTACCGAACACCGCCCGGATGGTCAGATCGTGCGTGGCCGCATGTCCAATTCCCTGCCGAACAAATTGGAAGCCGTCCAGGGCCATCCAGAACAGGGCGCCCCAGAGCATGGCGCTGAGTGCCAGCACCAGGGCAAACCGGAATCTCGCGTTCCGGAACGTCTGCCTCATGAGCGTTGCGGCGATCCGACACCTCAACCACCAGAAGGCGCGAGCTTCCCGCTCCGGCGGGAGGAAATCGTCGGGCTCGGCAGCCCACATGCCCGGCATGGCTGGCCAGGAGAGCCTTGCGGCGGCAGTGGCGCCGGAGTCGGTATCGGAGTTCATCTGGGGCCATCCTCCTCTTCCACCGGAAGCGGGGCGAACGGCGGAAGTCCCAGTTCTGTGACGTCCGTGCGCGGCTCACCCGCCGTCCCGGACACCGCACCCGGGCAACCGGAAGCACTCCCGTCGGCTTCCTCCTCCTCAGTTAGCTCGAGGAAGAGAGCTTCGAGGGATGCATTGTGGGAACATCGAATCCCGCGCAACTCGTCAACCGTACCCAGGAAATGAAGCCGGCCACGGTGGAAGATGCCAATCCGATCGGAGATCTCCTCCGCAACGCTCAGCGTATGGGTCGACATGAACACGGTGCGCCCCCCACGGGCAAACTCGCGCAGGAGATCCTTGACCAGGCGCACGCTCCGGGGGTCCAGCCCAACCGTCGGTTCGTCGAGCACCAGCACGTCAGGGTCGTGCAACAGCGCAGACGCAAATACAACGCGCTGTTTCATGCCATGCGAGTAAGTCTCGGTCAAGTCGTCGAGGAAGGGTGCAAGCCGGAATCTGGCACTCTCCCGATCAATTTGCCGCCGAGTCATCGCCCGGTCCAGGCCGCGCATCTCGGCGGAGAACTCCAGGAACTCCCGGCCAGTCAACTTGTCGTAGAGGAACGGCTGGTCGGGTACGTAGCCGATATGCCGGGCAGCGTCGCGGGGTTGGCCGACCACGTCGTGACCGCAAACGTGCAACTCGCCGCAATCCGGCCGGAGCAGGCCGACCAACAGTTTCAAGGAGGTTGTCTTTCCCGCTCCGTTCGGCCCCAACAGCGCAAACAACTCACCCCCCTGCACCTCAAGTGTCAGACCGTCGACGGCGACCTTGCCGTCATAGCTTCGAGAAACGTCAGCGAATTGAATCATGGTCGGTAGGCAAAGGAATGGACTTCAACGGGACCGACTGTTGATCGAACGGCGTGAGCGGCCAATCGACCGGCCAGTGTTCTACGTGGACCGGTTCGCGCTGCGTTTCCGGAATGGTTGTCGCGTCGGCAATCTCCTTCATGGCGACGGCCTCGCTCTCCGCGAGTCGCGAGAAGGTGAGTTTGGTGTCGAATATGGTCACTTCCTGCTGCAATACGGTTCCGTCGCGACGCACCCAAAGCTTCCCGCGCGATTCCTGCCGGCTGGACAGCCCGGCGCCGGGATCGTTCCTGTAGACGACCAGCCAGACCCGTTCCATACGGTCCTCCCAAGAAAGCACGTCGTAGCCTTCCACCTCCGCGTGCAAGACTTCCAGCGGAGCGTTGGGGGGCCGGAGAGGGCTGTAGACGGGAACCGTCCACGCCTGCCCTTGGCGCAGACCGGGCAACCGGGTTTGCGGCTGCAGGGCGTCGCTCAGAAGGGCTCCCGACGGAAGGTACACTTCCGAACGGTACAGGAACTCGCCGGATCGGATCGATAACAGCGCTTGGTTGCCGACGATCTCGCCCTTGAGTGAAATCAACTCCTTGGCGGCGTCGATGCCTACGGTCGACTCGAATTGGGTCAGACGGCCAAGCGGGTCCAGGAAGAGCATGCTCCTGGCATCCATCGCTTGACGCAACAACGGTTCCTCCACCCAGCGAAGCAGCGCTCGCAACCAACCCGGCGTCAACTGGTCCAGCGGCAACTCGTCGAAGTGGACGTGGCTTCCGATCTCGGTAATCCCGTTAGGCTGTATGGTCGTTGTCGTCAGAGCCCATCCAACCGGCCGGCCGTTCATGGCCAACCGCCATCCGACCGGCGCCTCGGATCGGCGAGCGTCGACAATCGTCTGGTAGCTGGGTGGCTCGCCGACCAGAAGCGGGGGCAGCACCTTGCTCTTGACCAGCCACGACATGGTCGCCAGCCACAGAAGAACCACGGCCATGTTGAACCAGCGGTGATACATCGCTCATCTCTACGTGAATCATTTGGGCCAGCCCCAACCCTAGCTTACCAACGATTGGCAGTGGCGGGTAGTTCGCGCCACGGTGTGGAGAGCATCCGGGAGCACTCAATCAACTGCCTGAAGACTCCCAATCTTCCTAAATTGCGCCCTTGTTCATCAGAAGAAAAAGCGGTGTTGCGTCGAAATGCGATTCTGCGGATGATAACCACCTTGGTGGAAGCAGCCAAATTTCCCGTGGAAAGTCCCTGGATAGAAGGAGGGTTTGACGTGCAATCGACGTGGCGAGGAATACCGGTCGTTCTCTACGCAATTGGTCTGACGGTTTTGGCTGGCTGCGGCAGCAGTGGTGATTCGGAGGCAACCCCTCCAGTAGCTGCCATTGGATCACCTGGCCAGGAGGGTGGCGATACTTCACAGAACACCTCCCAACCGGCGCTCGACGCGAGGCATCCGGTGGTCGAAATGGTGACCTCGCTTGGGAAGATCACGATTGAGCTTGATGCGGAGAGTGCACCGCTCACCGTCGACAACTTCCTCAGCTATGTCCAGCAGGGGCATTACGACGGGACGATCTTTGACCAAGTTTATGCAAACCAAGGCATCCTCGGCGGACTGTTCGACGCGCAGTTTGTCGAGAAGGAAACTCGAACGCCCGTTCGCAACGAAGCCGACAACGGCCTGCAAAACACCCGGGGTTCCGTTGCCATGGTCCGTGCCGCCGATGCGATCGACAGCGCCACCGCGCACTTCTTCATCAACGTGCGAGACAACCCTGCACTCGACCACCAGGACCGCAGCGTCGAGGGTTTCGGCTATTGCGTGTTCGGAAGGATCACGGCGGGGCTCGATGTCGTTGATCGTATCGCCGGGCTTGAGGTGAAGCAGACCGAGCAGTTTGAACAAACGCCAGTCCGGACCGTGCTCATCGAGTCGGTGCGCCGCATTCGCTAACCCGGATTATGCATAGACGGGTATGTATTCCCCCAAGACTCCCTTGTCGCGCAGCTTCGCCAAACATCGCAACTTCACGCAATTTTCTATCGGTGTGCCGGCCTCTCTTGACCAGTCTTCGGACGCTGGTACACTGATAAGGTGCGTACGGAAGGCTCGGTAAACAGGAGGTACTGCCATGTCGAACTCCACTTACTTCGTTCAGGAGTGTCCGACGTGCGGCCGACGTCTGCAGATTCGCGTAGAATACCTGGGCAAGCAGGTCGTGTGTCAGCATTGTCAAGGGCGGTTCGTCGCAAGCGATCCCAGCAACATGCGTTGTGACGAAGGTATTGGAAACAGCGCGATTTTGCGCCGTGCCGACCAATTGCTGGAAAGCGTGGACCGCTGGAAGTGCCAGATCCGTTCTGCGCACCCGCGATAAGCCGGCTTCTCTGTTCGAACGTCGCGAACCGAATGGCGAGCGGGGGCCGTGAGGCCCCTGTTTCTGCCCCGATTTCCACGCCGGTCGTCGCCCATGCAACCGGCAACCAGAAACACACCACGGTTACAGTCTGTCACGAAGACGCTGAACTGCGCAATGTCTCAAAGAAACAGGGGCCTCACGGCCCCCGCTCGCCGGGATTGGCGCAACCGTGAGGTCTACTTAGGGGACTCGCCCGCTACTCGGCGAAGGTCTTCAAAGAAATCGGGATACGTCTTCGCGGTGCAGCCGGGGTTTCTGACGCGCACCCCGGGAATGCGCAGACCCGCCAGGGCGAGGCTCATCGCCATACGGTGATCGTCGTACGTGTCGATTGCTACGCCACGCAAGGGGCCGGGCCGGATGACGAGTCCGTCGGGCTGCTCGTCCACGTCGGCGCCGAGCTTGCGCAATTCGGCGGCCAGGGCCGCGATCCGGTCGGTTTCCTTATGGCGGATATGGCCGACATGCGTAATCGTGGTCGGTCCTTCAGCAAAGATCGCCACGGCGGCAAGGGTTTGGACCGTGTCGCTGATGGCGTTCATGTCGGCCTCGATGCCGTGGAGGCGGCCGCCGCGCACGGTGATCGAATCGTCCGTGTAATCCACGTCGCAACCCATGCGAGCGAGGCACTCGCAAAACGCCACGTCGCCCTGGATCGCGTGCTGGGTCAGCCCTTCCACGGTGACGCGTCCGCCGGTAATGGCCGCGGCGGCAAGGAAGTAGCTGGCGGCGGAAGCGTCGGGCTCAATGGCGTAGTTCGCGCCGGCGTAGTGCTGGGAACTGTCCAGCAGAAACCGTTCAAAACCCTCGCGAGCCACCTCGACGCCAAAAGCCTTCATCACGTCGACGGTCATCAGCACGTACGGCTTCGAAACCAACTCTCCCTCGACCACCAATTCGACCGGGCCCTGGGCGCAAGGCGCGACCATCAGCAGCGCACTGAGAAACTGGCTGGAAATGGCGCCGGACACCACCGCCCGCCCGCCGGGCAGCCCCCTCGCCCGTACGCAAACCGGCGGGCAACCGGTGCCCAATTCGTCAAGCACGTCGGCCCCGAGCGCCCCGAGAGCATGAAGCAGATCGGCCACCGGGCGCTCGCGCATTCGCGGAGTCCCATCGAGCCGGAACACTCCGTGGCCAAGGGTTACTATTGCGGTAAGGAACCGGAGCGTCGTGCCGCTATTGGCCACGTAGATTTCCGCATTGCCGGGCGGAAGCCGGCGGTTGCAACCCGATAGGACGATCTGACGGGCGTCTGCGTCGTGCCGAACGCGCAGACCGAGGCTGCGGAGTCCCTGGATCATCACCTGGGTATCTTCGCTGTCGAGCGCGCCGTCCAGGACCGACTTCCCCTCAGCTAGCGCCGCGCATACAAGCGCCCGGTTGGTGATGCTCTTCGAACCGGGCGGGCGAATGGACGCATCGACCGGACCGCAGGGTTGAATCTCGATTGCCTCGAACTCCGACATGAGCGTTTCTCTTACAGCGAACGGCAGAAACAATCTTATCGACAACGTTGTAGCCGAGTCTCTCCGAGACTCGGATTTCGGCGTCTCTGAGAGACGCCGCCGCGGGAAATCCGTCTTCACCGCTCGCCTTACGGCGAATCTACGGAACTGATTTTCCACAAATTCGCGTTGCTGCGGAAGTAGAGGGCCCCCGGGGCGACGGCGGGTGAACCAAGAATGCCCTCTTCCAGCATACAATCGGCGACAATCCGGCCCTTTTCCCCCAACTCGACCACCTGGACCAGTCCGCCGTGGTTCACGCAATAGAGCCGGCCGTCGGCCAGCACCGGCGTCGCCCAGAACGGCCCCTTCATCCGAAGCTGCCACAGGATGGCGCCGTCGCGGGCATCGGCGCACACAATCCCAACCGACCGGAGCACATACACCCGCTCCTCATGAACCACCGCTGAGGGCGCGCCGGAGCCGAGTTTCAACTCATGCCAGAGCAATTCGGCCTCGCCGGCGGCGCGATCCGGCCGCAGTGCATTCAGTCCGTCTGCCTGAAGATACACGCGCCCCTGATCGGCAGTTACGGAGGAAGTCGAATGGCAGGGTACGGAAAAGGCCCAAACGACGGCTCCCGTGCGGGGGTCGTGCGCGGTCAGCGCGTCGCGGCCCTGAAGCAACACGAGGTCCTGGTCCGGCGTTTCACCCGGCAGCAGGGTGGGCGAGGTCCACATCGAGCCCTGCGTCCGGTCGATCCGCCACGTGGTCTCTCCCGTCTTCCTATCAATCCCGGCGGCAAAGGGAGCGCCCTGTGCCTCCATTTGCACCACGACCACGTCGACTACCACCAGCGGCGAAGACGCCATGCCCACGTCGTTTCGCGTCAACGGCGACTCATAGGTCAGGCCGCGGAACCACTTGAGGTTGCCGTCGAGGTCGAAACAGGCGAGATCGTTCGATCCGAAGAAGGCGAAAACCAGCTCGCCGTCCGAAGCCGGCGTTGGTGCGGCCACGGCGCCAAACGGGTGCGACACCGTGGACCCGGTTGCCCAGAGCTGGCGATGCCACAGACGATTGCCCGTGGCGGCATCGAAGCAAAGAACGTGCAACCGATCTTGCCGGACGCCTTCGGAGGCGGTCACAATCACGCGGTCGCCCACGACGATGGGCCCCGACGCCCCGCGGCCCGGCAGCGGCGCCTTCCACGCGATGTTTTCGCCGGTTTCGGCGTCGAAACGCCCGGGTAGCCCGGTCTCGTGCGATACGCTCCGGTTATCACTGCCGCGGAATTGCCGCCACTGGGCACCGGCCGGCTGGCCAAACATTCCCGCAAGAATCGTCAACGCGAGGATGAATCGATGCAAAGCAGTAACTCCCTATTTCGCAGGCTTATCGGAATACACTGGGTTTCCCACCTCATCGCAAACGCGAAGCTGAAAGGACCAATGCCGCGCCCAGTCTTGGGTTTGCGCGTTCTGGCACACTTTCACCAAAATCAGGTTGCGGCCTTTCTGCAAAACCGCTTCGCCAACGTACTGGTCGAGCTGCGAGCCGCTGTGGTACACGTTCCGTTCGATCACCGGCCGGCCATTCACCCATAGCCTGACCGCGTTGTACGACGTGATCCGGAACTCGACTGTCTGCTCCCGGTCGCTGTGGAACTCGGCGGCGCCGTAAGCGACGACCTCCTTCTCTTCGACGATCACTTCGTTCAAGTCGACTTTGCCGTAGTCGTCGGTGGTCGTATGCTCGATCCATTCCACCTTGCCGTGCTTGCCGTCATAGGTAGCGCCGAAGTCGAGTTCGCGCTCGGGCGGATACTCGGCGTCGAACCCGCGCTGGTCGGTATTGTCGAACGGTCCGATCAGCTTCCATTGGGCAATAAATCCCATCAGCCGCTGCAATTCGACTTCCTCGCCCAACTTGCGGAGCTGTTCGGAGACCAGGCGGATTTGGTCCTGATCGCGCGCGGCGGGCAGGGCACGGCGGTATGCCGCGACGGCCCGCTGACGGTCCTCGTCCTTCTGGGCGGCTTGCGCCTCTTCAATGACCTTCGCGACCGCGTCGCGGCGCAGTTCCAGGCTCGGATCGTCCACCATGCCGGGTATGAGCCGCTGTTCGGCTTCGGGATCGTGGCTCACGAGCATCTCGTATGCGAGCCGCCTCGCGCGGGCAGCGTGGCTGCGATCGAGCACGAAACGCTCCAGCTCCTCAAGCGGCAGCGCCTCACCCTGCCGCACCGCACGTTCTGCGACGGCGTCGACGGCCGTACGCATCCAATTGGCGGCAAGTGGATTGGCGCCGTCCATTGCGCCGAGCAGCGTGGTCAGCTCAGCCGCGTCGGCCCGGGCCAACCGTCCCCACGCCGCCGCTGCTTCTACGTGTCCCTGCCCATGCGGACCGACCCCCCGAACAGCCTCTATGCTCTCTGCAAGATCAGCAGCATGCGAGGCACCGGCAAGGAACCACAAGACCAGCAAGTAAGTCAGTCGAATTACTTTCATCGTCTATCCGTCGAAATCTTCTGGGAGCGTCATCAGTTGTCAGCGATTATAGCAGCAGGAGGAATCCAATGCCACTGAGTGTAACCCCTTGGCTCCTCCATCTCCCCGGCTCAGACTCAAACGTGTGGGAAGTCAAGCTCTCGGTCCCTTGCCCCCCTAATGGCAGCATTATGTCATCAACTCAATTCCGCATCATTGTTTCCGTTGTCGTTTGGTCGGTTGCGTCACCCGCGCTGTGTGCCGAGCAGAACGAGCCCCTTTGGGCGACTTCTGAACCGGCGGGTGATGCCAACCGTTTTGGTGCGAAGATCCAACGCACCATGTCGCGGCTGGCTTCGAGTACACCCGAGAAATCACTGCGAGTTTGCCGACGTTCGAACCGGTATGCAGAAATGCTTACAGGATCGGCTCCAGGAGGGGAAAAAGGGGAAAGGGGAGAAAGGGGAAATTGGCCTCACGACAATCTGAACCCCTATTGGCTGATTGACGAGAGGCGAGCCTTGCGGGGCACTGAGGCCATGGTGGGGGTGGGCTGAACAGGAGGCAGCAGTACCGATCGGGAATAAACCGCGCTACGGCGATTCGATCAGCTCCAGCTTCACGTTGTCCAGGCGGATCGTCGCGCGGATGGGTGTCGAGTAGGCGCCTTTCTCGATGGCCAGGTGGGCGGAGGCGGCGTGCAGGGGCACGTCGGCGACGACGGTCATCGGCTGCCACGTGCCCATGCGGCGCAGGTCGTAGCGTTCGCTGGAGTAGTTCTCGATCCATTTGCCGTCCGCGTCGTTGATGCCGATCTTGATATAGGGCGGATTCACGGCCGGCTCCATCTCGTCCACCAGCAGCCACGCGGTCAGCCGGTACTTGCCCGCCGGCGTCAGCGGCGCAGGCACGTGGCAGGGCGCGTAATTCCAGCCCTTCTGCTGAACGCCGGCCACCCGCAGCGACTGCTTGCCGTCGTGTGCCGCGCCGGCGTCGACGGCGGCCGTCATGCCGGCGGCCCCGGCCCAGCCTGCGGCGTCGGTCTCGAAGCCGGTCTGATAGACCGCGGCTTGTGCCGGCTCTTGGGGCACGGCCGTCAGTTGGCAGAGTTCGTATCGGCCGTGCGCGTCGCGGCCCGCCAGTCCCAGGCGGATGCGCTCGCCGCGCTCGGGCGCGACCATGGCGACCTTCAGCACGTAACGGCCTTCGGCCGTGCCGGCGGGAACGCGGAGCATCGCCGTGACCTCCACCTCCTCGCCCGGCCACCATTGCGTGGTGGGAGTCTCGGGGAACGTCAATTCGGAGGCCACGACGGCTCCCTGCGCGTCGAGCAGCGTCCACTCGATGCAGAAGCTCTCGTAGCACGGAGCGATGCCGTCGTTGCGCCAGGTGCCGACCAGGGGCACGCGGCCGGGGCGCCGGCCGTCGACGCGGAGTTTGGGCAGGTGCGCGAGCCTGGTCATCACGAAGCGGTAGCCATGACATACTTCGTGTGCGTGAACCCGGTTGCGTCGAGCTGTTCCTGCGTCCAGCGTTGGAGGTGCAGTTCTCCCCACTCGCCGATGCTGCGCATATCCACGAACTCCAGCCCCTCCTTGCCGTCCAGATGCTCGCCGAGCTTTTCGATGAGTTTGTCCATCAGATCGAGATAGCGGTCGTCCCAGAAGACGGGGTTGATCTGCTCGTCCACGTACAGGCCGGTGTGCCGGACGCCGGGCACGCCTGCGTCGAAGACCCACTGGGGCGTAACGTACTTGCGGCGGCCGTGCATGCTCTGCGACATGACGCCGAAGGCGACGCGTTTGCCGCGCTGTTTCACCCAGAAGTCGAACAGGGGCCCGAAGTATTCGTCGAACGTGTACACGCCCTCCTCGGGATTCACGTCGGCCCAGTGCAGCCGGTAGTACGCGATGTCTGCCGCCTGCATGAACCATTCGTCGGGCTCGGCGTCGAGCGGCGGGTGCTGGAGGTACAGGCCCATGCCCGGGTTGAAGAGGATTTCGTCGCTGGATTGCGGCGTCGTTTCAACCCATTCGAGCGCCGGCGGTCCGTCCGCCGCGGCCCGCACGGCAGATACACTCAGCAGCATCAGCGCGATTATCCGTTGTGTCTTGTGCATGTGGGAGACTCCTAACCATCAAGGGATCGTCGAGCGCCACCGGATGCCGGGGCAGGCACGCCCTGCTCTTCCGTTTCGAGGTGCAAGCCGCCAAAGGTTGGAGCGCCGCCTTCAAGCGGTCTCCGCTTTCCGGCTGAAGCCGGCACTCCAACCGAGCACCGTTCGCACCCAGGCACGGCCGCGCCGAACGCCTGCGCTCGCCCGCCCCGAGCCTCCCTATTCTACACTAGCGGATGTCAGCCCGCCGCGTGCAGCGGCCATGCGCCTCGCCGGTGGCCCGTCGCCACGCGCCCACGCTGCCGGAGCAGGCGGCCTCGCCGCGGGCTCCCCCCTCCTGCGATGTACTCAGGTGTCGGCCCGCGGAGAATCTACAACACGCCGGGCTTGACATCGATCGGCGGCAGACTATAATTATGGTCAATGACCAAACGCTCGAAATACACGTTGTCTTTCGCGCCCGAAGCCATCGAACACTTGGATTTCGTGGAGCCGAAGTATCACGGACTTCTTCGGAGGACGATCAAAGAACGATTGACGCACGAGCCTGCCGTGGAAAACCGGAACAGGAAGCCTTTGGAGCCGCCGGCGCCGTTCGAAGCAACGTGGGAGTTGCGATGCGGTCCCAACAACCGGTTTCGGGTGTTTTACGACATCGATCCCGCTTCGCGCGAGGTGCATGTGTTGGCGTTCGGCGTCAAGACCGGCAATCGACTTGTTATTGCAGGAGAGGAGTATTCGTCATGAGAATTGCCCCTTTGGCCGACGTCAAGGCGCGTTTGAGCGCCTACTTGGACGAGTGCAGTGCGGAGGGGCCGGTGGTCATCACTCGCAACGGCCGGCCTGTCGCCGTCCTGCTGGCCCCGCAGGATGACGACGACCTCGAACGCTTGCTGCTGGGGCGTTCGCCTTGCTTCCAGGCCCTGCTCAATCACTCCCGGCAGAGCATTGCGGAAGGAAAGGGCCTCACCGAGAAGGCCTTCTGGGACGCCGTTCGGAAACGATCGCACAAGGCGAAGCGCCCACCCGCGAAACGGTAACCGTCAACAGTTGCCCGCCGTTTCACCGATCGTCGGCTTCTGACCGGCCGTCTTCCTTCCATGACGGGCCGGCGCAGGCGTGGTTGCGCGGCTCGCGGAAGTTGTTGCCGCGTTAGGCGGTCGACGCCGAGTAGAGAACGTCCCTGTCCCAAATCGCACCTGTCTACCGGGGGTAATGGGCGCGGGGCTTGGCGTGATAGGCGGACCAGGTAACACGCGCACAGCGAAATCGCGAGATGATGGCGGGGTCTTGACCGGCAACGGGTTACAGGCCAGAATTGGCGTGGGCTCGGTGGTTCCTATCCCGCCGAACCGGCGGGCCTAAAGAATTGGCACGGGCACAGGGCGGCGGGATAAATCCGAGTGGGTCCTACCAGATGCTCAAGCTTGTCGAACTAATCCGGATGTCGGACGTCGATCTTGGACACTTCAAGATCCACTGCGCCGTGGACGACCAGCGCAGCGGGTGGCGTCCTTTGGATCAATACTACTCCGGCACATTCGAGTGGGGGCAGGCGCGTCAGAGCGGCGAGAACTTCAGATGCGATAATGTTCTTTCGCTAATCAATCTCAGCAACAGCCGGAAATGGCTCTATGTCGGCGTGTACCGTGTCGGTGATGTTACGTGGGAACCTCGCAACAAGTGGTTCCTGTACGACCTTGACCGAATCGAAGGGCTTGAACATCTCGATGGACGCGTTGTCGTCGACTTCCCAAAAACGTTTCGCGCGTCGTATCTCAGAGGCGACAAGTACGGAGATCATTTGCTTGTGAGTTCGATTCGAGAAGAGCCCATGTCAATTGCTGACTTTCCGGGCTTTAACTCCGTGCTGTTGTCCTTCGAAATGCTCAGTTCAATCATTCGCCAAGACCATCCGTCATGGAGAACCGCGCTGTCCAACATTGCAGGTGTCTACCTGATTACTGACCGAAAGACAGGATACCAATACGTTGGAAGCGCCTACGGCGGCGTTGGACTGTGGCAACGTTGGTCTGAATACGCCAAGACCGGCCACGGCGGGAACAAAGAAATGCGTAAACTGCTTCACGATGAAGGTGTGGAATACGCGAATTACTTTCAGTTCTCCCTCGTCGAGGTGTGTGACATAAATGCGAGTGATGACTTCATAATCTCTCGTGAATCGCATTGGAAGGATGTTTTGCTTTCACGAGAATTCGGGTACAACTACAACTGACGAAAACGGGCTGAACCAGGGATGCACGGGAGCGGGAATACGCGTGTACAGAATGGTCGCTCAACTCCCCGCACGCGTGACCTTGGTCGTTCTGCGTGAGGAAAAGGCGGAGGCTCATGGCCAGTGGCCATGCACGAAAAGCATGGTTCCCGGAGATGTTCGACGAGTTGAAGGTCTGATGGTGCGTGGTTCGCCTTTCGGCGATGCCGCTTGGCAGCAGCGCGGCGCGAAGCGGTTAGGCCTCGAATCGACGCGTCGCCCCCGCGGTCGCCCCTGGCCTTTTGTATCGGAACCAGAGTGGAGGCTTGCCGTCCTTTTTTTAGCGTCCGAGGACAACGATGGACCGACGAAAAGGTAAAAGGTACACGCCTGCCAGTGGCTATCTCGCTGACAAGGAACCCCGTCACGCGATTGGGGCTTCGGCGGGATCCTCGGTAATCGATATCGCCGTGCCCCCTCGTGCGCGCCGGATGACGTTCTTTCGACCTTCGGAAAAGAGGGACATGTCGCCAAAGACATTCGCGTCTTCCATTGTCGAATCAATACCTCGCAATGCCCTTGTATTCTCGGACACCAATTTCTACAGTTGTCCCGTGGACTTCGTTGTTTGGGATGCGATCCTCACACGGAGGCTAGTAATCCCACCATTGGTGTGGACCGAATTGCAGCCGTGGATCAGTAGTCCTCATCACAACCAGGAGATCAGCAAGCTCGTTGACCACGCTTATCAGCACGGCCACGCCAAGATCGAGTTTCTCCACATTTCGGACGACTACAGGGAGCACGGCTTCGAACATTACTTCAGCTTGCTGAGTTACAGGAAGCAACGCGGCGTGGAGATATATGATCAGTTCTGCACTCGTCGTGGTCGTGCCCCGACAGATATCGAGTTCCAGGCCGAATGTCAAACCCAGTGCGGGAGCCGAGGAAGTAGGCTGGCCTACAAAGGATGGCAAGACAGAGGCAAAATGAATCGGTTTGCGGACGAGGAACTCGTTGTCCTTGCCGTGCAGACAGCCATTCTGCGTGGTGTCGATGTTGCCATCTTGTCGCGAGACTTGGACGTGGAAGAACAGTTCCTGAAACTCCTGGGCTTTCTTCAGCACGACTATACTGCGATGCTTGTTGCGGAGGAGTACGCGTCACACCCGGACAAGCTGCAATTCATGCCGGGCAAGTGGCCGCCATTCCAGGGATACGTCGAAGACGAAGAGATGCTGGTCTGGAAGACGACATTGGCGACCGTTGATAGATTAAGACCGGCGCAGTACAGAATTGTGGACTTGCACTCCGTTGTTGTTGGCAATCACCCGACCTGTCTGAAGGTCACTCCGCTCTCGTTCCGTGCGGAGACAGCAGTGAGGCGACTGCTCGTTATTAAGAACAGGAGCGGTGGGTTGAACACCGACAGGTTGGGCGGTAGGAATTGCAGGTTGGGTTCGATCAAGAACACGGCTCTGGTAGTGCCCGTTATCTGTCGCGACAAGATGATCCCCCTGGGTTCTACCTACGTGCCGGCTCTCGATGAGAGATTTGCGGCTTCGGCAGATGAGTCCGTTGCGCCCGTCTAGCCGTTGGCCCGCACAGCCGCGAAGTGTTCCTGCTTGGCGCCTCAACCATGGAACGCCACACAGGGTCGCTCTTGCTGGGGACAAGCTTGGGGGCGACAAGCTTAAGGTGAAAGCTTGATGGGTGATTGGGAAAGTTGCGTTCTCCAGCCTGCGGGTGAAGTTCGCGGGGAGTAGTCCGAGCCGCTCTTGAATCCACCCGCGGCAGCCAGCAACCAGCCTCCCAGTGGCCTCTTTTTTGCCTTGCAATCCGGCGTCCGATCTGCTAGGTTTGGGCAAATATACATATGTCCATTTTCGGACTGATCTGTACCAGACCTGCCGTGCGACGAAATCAGAAAGGCAGCGCTGGGAGTTGGGGGCGATGAGGTGTCAGGTGACAGCAGCAGCTACGCAGCCAGGGGGTCGAAGTGGGAGGGCGAGTGTGGAAAATCGGAGAACTGCCACCCAAGAACGGAAGCTGGGAGTTTGGAGATGGGAGCTGGGGGGGGCGATGAGGTGTCAGGTGACAGCAGCAGCTACGCAGCCAGGGGGGAGAAGTGGGAGGGCGACTGTGGAAAACCAGGAAACTGCCACCCAAAAATCGGGACGCGGTTGGAGCGAGTCCGCGCGCAAATCGTTGCCCATACAGCACTTCTCGTCACGAACGGCTCCGT
Source organism: Thermoguttaceae bacterium (assembly GCA_034005525.1). Lineage (GTDB taxonomy): Bacteria > Planctomycetota > Planctomycetia > Pirellulales > Thermoguttaceae > PWXP01. Next base: position 35,215 of record JAVEUP010000054.1, read on the forward strand.
GGGGCCACGTTTGGCCATCGTCGAAGTGTGCGGCATGAATCCCTGGTCCGAAGTCGCCCCCGATTGCTTTGGTCGCTACAGTTTGCGTAACATATAGGTAGACCCTTTCGCACGGAGGTCTCACGCGTGAACCATATTACGGTTGACCTTCCGCTCACCATGCGGTTACATGGCTTGGTGGAGCCCGTGGAGTTGGTCGACGAGACCGGCCGGCGGCTCGGTCATTTCGTGCCGGCGGTCTCAGTGGATGCTGCCGAGTGCCCCTACTCGTCGGAGGAATTGGAGGCGATGCGTCGCGAAGACGGCGGCCGATCTTTCTCGGAGATATGGAAGTCGCTGGGGGCGAAATGAGATACACCGTGTCCCCAAGAGCCGCCGCGGCTGTCGGATAGACTGGAAGGGAGACACTCGTCGGAGAAAACAAAATGACCCTTGAAGCGATGATCGACAGTCTAAGCCGTGACGAGAAGCTTGCGGCGATGGATCTTATTTGGCGGGATTTGGCGGCTGATTCGCAGTCGTTCGTCTCGCCGGAATGGCATGGGACGATCATTGCGGACAGGCTCGAGAACCCAACTTCGGGGCCGGCGCTGCGACTGGCAGAGGCGAAAGCCGAAATCAAGGATGCAATCGATGCGCGTCGAGCTTCGGGCTGAGGCCCGCCACGATCTGGTTGAAGGTGCCTGGTTCTACGAGCAGCAGCGCGAAGGCCTCGGTGACTACTTCACGGACCGTCTGTTCGAGGATCTTGATGGCCTCGGGAACGAAGCAGGAATACACGCGACCGTCTTCGGCCTGCACCGCAAAATGTCGAAGCGGTTTCCATTTGCAATCTACTACCGGATCGAAGAATCCGTCATCGACGTTGTCGCGATTCTCGACTGTCGGCGAGACCCAGACGCGATCGCGGCACGGCTCAGACGAACAAACGGTTGAACGCGAGCGGCGGATCGGGTCGGTCCCGAAGTCAACGGTTTTCGGCCGCCGCCGCGTTAACCGTAACGTTCTGCGCAAGGAAGAGGTGGAGGCCCATGGCCAGTGGCGATGCACAGAGGGCATGGTTCCCGGAAATGCTCGACGAGCTGAAGGCCCGATGGTCGCGCGATATGGCATGGGAGGACTTGGCGGTTCTCTGCCGGCGCCTGACCGGAGAGCGGCATAAGATCAGGGAGGCGCGAGGGATCAAGCCCTTGCGAACAAGGTGCAAAGAGTGTGGGGGGCAGATGGTTTTGCCCCCGCTGTCGATTCGCTCTGCCCTGTTCGCGCTCAGGAAGATCAATGCCATCGACGAAGCTGAGTTCAAGAGCTTGGACCGGGAATGGGGGAAGTACCGGAAGGCGCACGGCCTTGATGCTTATGGCAACAGACCGGAATCAGAGTGAAGCCCCTGCGAGTGCCCGGGTGCATTGGCGCGACGCATATTTTGTACCCCGATTTACTGGGGATAATCCAGCCGAGCCGGTCAAAACGGCGGAAGAAGTGTCCGCCGCCCACGTGTGAGCAGTTTCAACGTCAGGGGCCGCAAATGCGTACAATTACGGTGAACTTATTGGATGGCACGACCAGCTCGAAAGTGCACGCTTACCAGCAACCATGACCACTACCAAACAAGCAAACGACATGCAGCCGCAGGCGCTGGCCATCCGGGGGATGAGCTGCGCGGGTTGCGTGGGCAATGTGCAGCAGGCCTTGCAGCAGATCGAGGGCGTCGAGTGGGCCGAGGTGGACCTGGCAACCGGCCGGGCGCGAGTCCACGGCGCCGGCCGAGTCCCGACCGAATCGCTGGTCCGCGCGGTGGAAAACGCCGGCTATGAGGCTGAACCGGTCGATACGGCGGAAGAAGTGTCCACCACCCCTGCACCGGTCACGACGCGGGATGTCCGGTGGCGAAACCTGGCAATCTTCGGGATGGTCTTCACCGTGCCGCTGGTCCTCCTGCACCACCTCGGCCTGGCCCACGCGCTCGGGCTGGGACACGAGGCGATGGATTGGTTCGCCCTGGCGTTGGCGACGCCCGTGCAGGCGGTCCTGGGATGGCATTTCTACCGCGGGGCGTGGCGAGGGGCCAGAGCCGGACGCTTCGATATGGACGCGCTGGTCTCGCTCGGCTCCACCACGGCGTACGTGTATAGCCTCGTCGGGTTGGCATTGGCCCTGCAACCGCTGTACTTTGAAGCGGCCGCAGAGATTCTCACCATCATCGCGATCGGTCATTGGCTTGAAGCCCGCGCCAGCCGCAAGGCCGGGGCGGCCATCGAGGGACTGGTGCAGCTTGCGCCCCAATCGGCCGCGAAGCTCGACGCCGCAGGCGAGGAGACGGTCGTGCCGGTGGCCTCGTTGCACGTCGACGACCGCGTCCTGGTGCGGCCCGGCGGGCGGATCCCGACCGACGGCGTGGTGACGGCCGGAGAGAGCGCGGTGGACGAGTCGCTGGTGACCGGCGAGTCCCTGCCCGTGCCGAAGGCGCCCGGCGACGAGGTGATCGGCGGCACGCTGAACACCAGCGGCCGCCTGGAGGTCTGCGTGACGCACACGGGGCACGACACCGTCCTGGCCCACGTGATTGAAACGGTGCGCAGGGCACAATCGAGCCGGGCGAACATCCAGCGCATCGCCGACAAGATCAGCAACGTCTTCGTGCCGGTGGTGATCCTGATCGCACTGGGCACGGTCTTAGGGTGGGGTTTTGCAACCGGCGCATGGGGAAACGCCTTGATCAACATGGCAGCCGTGCTGATCATCGCCTGCCCTTGCGCCTTGGGGCTGGCCGCGCCGACCGCCATGATGGTCGGTACCGGGGTGGGCGCCCGGCATGGAATCCTGATCCGCCACGCCGCCGCCCTGGAACAGTCCGGGGGCATCACCGACGTACTGCTCGACAAGACGGGCACGTTGACCGCCGGCCGGCTTGCCGTGACCGACGTCGAGGCGGCCGGCAACGGCGACGCAATGGAGGTGCTCCTGCTGGCCGCCGCCGTGGAGGCCGGCTCGGAACACCCGATCGGCAAGGCGATTTGCCAGCATGCCCGCGAGCAAGGCGCCGAAATCCGCACGGTGGAAACGTTCGAGGCCCAGAGCGGCCGCGGCGTGCGGGGGCGGGTGGATGGCCGGGACGTGATCCTGGGGACGCTCGGGTTCGTGACGGACAGCGGTCTCGATTGCGCCGCGGTCGCCGACCGGATTGCCGGCTGGGAGGAGCAGGGGCGCACGGCCATTGTGGTCGCTGCCGACGGCGCCTGCCTCGGCGCCGTCGCGTTGTCCGATACGGTCCTTCCGGAAGCCCGCGACGCCGTCGCAGCCCTCCGGCGCCAGGGGCTTACCGTCCACATGGTGACCGGCGACAACGAGCGCACCGCGCGGCGCGTGGCGCAGGAGGTCGGTATCGACGAGCGCGACGTGCATGCGAGGGTCTTGCCCGAGCAGAAATCCGACCTGGTGAGCCGGCTGCAGCGGGAGGGCAGGCAGGTGATGATGGTCGGCGACGGCATCAACGACGCGCCTGCGTTGGCCCAGGCCGATCTCGGCGTGGCCGTTCGGGGCGGTACGGACATTGCGGCCGAAAGCGCCGATGTGGTGCTCATGCGGGCCGGTGTGGGCGCGTTGGTCGACGCCGTGGACCTCAGCCGGTCCACGCTCCGCACGATCAAGCAGAACTTCTTCTTCGCCTTCTTCTACAACGTGCTGGCGATTCCCATGGCCGCCGCAGGCCTGTTGCAGCCCTGGATGGCCGCCGCCGCCATGGGCCTCTCCGACCTGTGCGTCATCGGCAACGCCCTGCTGCTCTACCGGTGGCGGCCGTAGCGGCCCCGATTGTCCTACTCACCGCAGGGCTGATGCTGTAAGATGCACGTTCCGGTGACCATGTACAACTGGCAGATGGACGGACTGCGTCGCAAGTCCTCCATTCCGAAAGGACCATCCGCGGCGTCGGTCCGCCCGCGCCGTTACCACGCGCAGCTCTTGTCCGCATTGGCGCCGCGCAACAGCCTCTGGAACCACTCGAGCATGGCCTTCTCCGAGTTGTTGAAGGATGCGTAATCTGTCACATCCCACGACAGACTGCGCACCGCGCCGTTGCGGAATCCGAAGCTGTGAGCGTGCAAATGATGGCTGCCGATGCGCCCCGTAGTGACCGATGGGGCGACTCCCATCGCAAGCATGCCTTTGTCGGCGTCTGCCTGGGTGATCTCCTGACCAGGATCCATCCAGCCGACCGGTTCCATGCGTTCGACCAGCAGGATCAGGTCGTCGCTGTGCGGTCCGAAGTCGGCCAAACGCTTGCCCTGCCCCGGCTGAAATGCCACGTCGGGCCCCACGACTACCGAATAGGTCGTCTGCCCCGGCCCGGCCACCGGATCGCTTGGACAACGGTACACGGCCAGGTCCTCACCATGAAACTGCCGATTGTGCTCGCTGTCCCACGGCTCGTCGAGCCGGATCTGCTCGTAGATCACCTGATGCCCCAAGTACGGCAAAAGGAGCACGCGCCAACTGTGCAGCGGGTTGCCCTCGGCATCGACCGTCCACGCGGGCGGTAGCGTGCCGTGATCCAGTTCATACCCGAGCATGGCCAGCGTGATGCGCTGCATTTGCCTGCAGCAATCGCCGCGCCGGGTCCTCCCGATAATCATGTCATAACTGTCCCGTTGCCAGAAGACAATCTCGGCCAGGTAACCCGACCGCGCGCGCTTGGAAAGAAGGGAGGCCGCAAACGACAACGTGAATGGGCGATAGGAAGGTACGTTGCCTGTCGCCAAGTGGTCGTCGAACAGTTCATTGAAGCGGATTGCCGTGACGTTCCAATCAACACCAGCCCTTGTCGCAGAGTGCAGCCATGGATCAGCAGCGTAGTAGCCAAGATACTCCTCCCTCAATGCCTTGTTGCAAGCAAACCCTTGGATCGCATCGAGCCCGGAGAATCGCTCCGCAAGCGCCTTGTCCCGCAGCGTGCCGGGTGGGGGCAGGCAATCCAGTTCGGCGAGCAGTCGCTCGAGTCGCTCCTTCGTGAGTGGATGTTCGAGCGAGCCGGCAATGCCGATGGACTGGGCCGTCCCCTCCAGGCTAATCCCCGCGAGCAAATCGGTATGGAACGTGCCGCGTCCAACATGGCGGCCCAGGCGGTTGCACGCCACGACATCATCAATCGCTCCGTCAAGGTCGCCTGCCGCAATGCGGTAGTTTGCACGAACGCTGAGGCCTTGGCCAAATGCGCGCATACGCAACATTTCTCGCCACGACTCGCAGCTAAGAAGCTCGCCCTCGCTCTGCAAGGCAAGCGGCATATGGAATATGAGTTTGCGCACGGCCTCGCCGATCAGGTCGAGGGCCGGCCCGTTCTCTTCGAGCCATGCGGCCATCATCGGCAGTTCGTTGAGCGTCCAGGGCCAGGCAAGCTTGCTTTCGAGCATCTCCGGGACCTCCTCGCTGGAACGCCTGTCCCGTGGCAACGCCTTCAGCAGGCTCTTGTCGAACTCCGGGCCTTCGGCGTAAGCCCGAAGAAAGTCGTCAGGCGCTTGATACTTCTTAGCTGGCCGAATCGCCGCAGCGTCGAGCCCGAGTTGCCCGCAAATTGACGCGAACTCCGAGGGCGTGGTGTCGGGTGCTTTGCCCAGATGCTCGATAATGAGCCGATAGCCGTTGTCGTCGGTGGCGATGTTCGGCGGGTAGGTCGCTTGCCGCAGAGCGGCGAAGTAGTCCACCTGCTTGCCGTCCGACTTCAGCGGCTCGGTAATGTAGGTTGTCTCTTTCGAGATATACAACGTCCGCGAGTGGG
>JAVEUP010000430.1:0-2517 GCA_034005525.1 Thermoguttaceae bacterium
CCAGCGGTGGCGGCGCGTGACCGCCAACAAGACGCCCGTGAGGGACAGGCTTGGCCGCGAAGGGTGGCGGAGAGGTTCGTAGTAGCGAGGAAACCGGGTAACTCCGGCGGAGCGAAGGGACCTCAGTTCAAAGGACAGCGCAACAAGTGGCGCGGCCGGAGGGATTGGCCATGAGCCTACCGACTCTCGACTCGGTGCAGAAGCTACAGACGGCGTTGCATGCCAAAGCGAAGGGAGAACCCAAGTTTCGTTTCTATGCGTTGTACGACAAGGTGTACCGAGAAGATGTACTTTGGCAGGCTCTACGGCGATGCCGAATCAACAACGGCAAGCCGGGGGTGGACGGCCAGACATTTGAGGACATTGAGCAGTACGGCGCCATGAAATGGCTGAAGGAACTGGCGGAAGAACTCAGGACGAAGACGTACCAGCCACAGCCGGTGCGTCGTGTGTACATCCCCAAACCGGACGGCAAGCAGCGTCCGCTGGGCATCCCGACGATCCGGGATCGAGTCGTGCAAACGGCCGCCCTGATCGTGCTGGAGCCCATCTTTGAAGCGGATCTGCAAGACGAACAGTACGCCTATCGCGCCAAACGCAGTGCGCTGGACGCAGTGCGAGCGGTACATGGACTGCTGAACACCGGCTACCGGGAAGTGGTGGATGCGGATTTGTCGGGTTACTTCGATTCGATTCCGCACGCCGAACTGATGCAGTGCATCGCTCGGCGCGTGAGCGACCAAGCCGTGCTGCATCTGGTGAAGATGTGGCTGGTGGCGCCGGTCGAAGAGAAGGACGCCCGGGGTCGCATCCATCGCACGACCCGCAACAAGGATGAAGGGCGGGGCAGTCCGCAAGGCGCCCCGATCTCGCCGTTGCTGGCGAATCTGTACATGCGGCGTTTCATCCTGGGCTGGAAGACGCTGGGGCACGAACAACGGCTTCAGGCTCGGATCGTCAACTATGCCGATGACTTCGTGATCTGCTGCCGCAGGACTGCCGAAGAGGCAGAGGCGGCAATGCGAAATATGATGACGCGGCTGAAATTGACGGTTAACGAGCGAAAGACGAAGCGGTGCAAAGTGCCGGAGCAAACGTTCGACTTCCTGGGCTATACGTTCGGCCGTTGCTATCGGGCGCGTACCGGTGAGCCCTATTTGGGTACAAAACCGAGGCGAGCGAAGATTCGCGAGTTGTGCGAATCGGTCCGGACGCAAACGAGTCGGCGTTTTCTAGGGCTGGACGCCGAGGAACAGGTAGGCAACCTCAACCGGAGTCTGATCGGTTGGGCGAACTACTTCTGCTTGGGGTCGGTCAGCAAAGCCTATCGCGCCGTCGATTCGTACGTCGCGAATAGGCTCCGCCGGTGGTTGTGCGAGAAACACAAGGTCCGTGATGCGGGGACTTCGCGCTTCCCCGACTCTTACCTGGTCGAGACCCTCGGCCTGGCGCGGCTCTGGAAACGGCAACGCAACTTCCCGTGGGCGAAAGCATGAGCAATACTGATACCTATCCTTTGTCCGAGAGCCGGATGCGGGAAATCCGCACGTCCGGTTCGATGAGCGGGAGGTGGAAACGGAGCCCCTGGCCACCGCGCCACCTCTCGACTCTACCGTAGGCCGGAACAAGGTCGCGCAAACCCTTGCCGGAACTGCGTAACCCACGCCCACCCTGGAATACACACCGCCCAGAGACGAAAACGCGGAAAGCGACCGAAGCTCCGGCGTGGCTTCGGATTGCTTGTTCCGGCCTACCTTGCTCACGCGAACTCGGCCCTACTGATTTACGCAGGCTCGCTCATTAGCAGTTCATAGTAGATTCTGGCGGCGCATGCCACCTCGTCAATCTCGATGTGTTCGTTCACGGCATGAGCGCTGTCGATGCTGCCAGGCCCGAGAACGATCGTCGAGGCCCGATCGGCCATCCAGGCCGCGTCGGTTCCATAAGGCGCCCCAGCGAATTCCAGCTCGCTCCGCCCGGTCACTCGCCGGCAAATGTCCAGGGCCGTCCGGGCGAAAGGATCATGCTCCGTGGTGGCCAACGGCGGGGTCATCACCTGCGGCTCGCTGTGGGAAAGCTCCAGGCCCAGCGCGGCTAGCGACGAAATCACCTCGTCCCGTGATTGGGCGGGCGGCATTCCCGGCAACACGCGAAAATCGACCGACAGCGTACACTCGTCGGCCACGGCGTTGCGCGTGCGCCCGCCGTGGATCATGGTGACCGTGAGGGTCGGCCCGGTCAACCATGGGCTGGCGAACCTCGCGGCGAGCCGCTCTCGGTGCTCGCCCAGACCCTGAAGAACGCGCATCGCGCCCGCGATGGCATCCTGCCCCAATTCCGGCTGGGAGCTATGGGCGCTGCGCCCGTGGACCGTGATGTCCCAACGCACCACGCCTTTGTGCTGCAGGATGGGCTGCAAGCGGGTCGGCTCGCCCATCACCGCCCGGGCGAGCGGATAGTCCAGCCCGGCGAAGTGCTTGATGCCGGTCTGGGCGTGCTCCTCGTCGCCTGCCGCCA
>JAVEUP010000431.1:0-2515 GCA_034005525.1 Thermoguttaceae bacterium
TTACGTCCGGCCATCGTGAGACAGCCAAGGGTGGCCTTCTCCGGAATGAACTGTATTCACCCGCGAGCCCAGGTTGACACGGTCGCCCCACGGGGCAGTTGTGTTCGGCCGGGTGACCATCCACAAGTCCATCTGTTCGCTGCCGGGGCTCTGTGGTGAGGAGAAGACGAGGGCCAATGCATCAGTGCTGAGACTCGCCCCCCGTTCGCCCCCCGCCGTATTCACCATCGGACCAAGGTTGACCGGTGCATCAAATGCTTCGTCCGTGCTACCACGAGTTACTTGGTACAAGTCGTCGCGGCCGAACCCCCCCTGGCGGTCGGATGAAAAGATGAGCGTTAGACCGTCGGCCGAAAGGTGGGGACCGCCTTCCAACCGCTCATTGATGGGTGGGTCGAGCTTTACCGGCTTGCCCCACGGATCTTCCATGCCGCGCCGCACGGCCATGAAGATGCTGAGAGGCTGGCCTCTCGGAGTGCTGACGAACAGCAGGGTTAGTCCGTCGGCAGACAGGCAGGGACTGCCTTCAAAATCGGGGCTGTTGATTGGCGAGCCAAGGTTAACTGGTTCGCTCCATGGGTCGCTCGTTGAAGCACGCGTACTCTGCCACAAATCCGCTCTGCCCAGGCCTCCCGGCCGTTCAGAGGAAAACATGAGCGTCAGGCCGTCCACCGACTCGGATACTCCGCCGTTGTGAGATTCGTCATTCACCGGCGGCCCGAGGTTGACCGGCGTGCCAACACGCCACCCATTCGACAACGTCACGAGGTCGTCGGCTTCCATCGAAGGATCCATCGGTATCGTTTCGCTGCCAGCGCCTACTTCTGGCCCCTCGCCAGTCGGCAGGCTACCTTCGATGGATGGGGAAGCTTGCGGCTTGTCGTCCGCTTCCGGGTTGTCGCTTCCGGCTTTCGCCGGAACGAGGGCCAGCCGGAAGCCCAGGTAGTTGGGCCGGGCGTCCGGCACGTTCCTGTTACGGCTGGCCGACCGGCAGTACCTGGCGGGGCTGCTCCAGGCCCCGCCGCGGTGCATGCGCGACGCGCCCGATGCAGGACCGGGCGGATCATCCATTGGCGATGCAGCGTAGTAGCGGTCGTCCAACCAGTCCGCACACCACTCCCATACGTTTCCATGCATGTCGAACAGGCCAAACGCGTTCGGCTTCCGTTCACCGACTCCGTGCGTCCTTCCGCCAGAATTCGTCTCGAACCAGGCATAGTCCCCTAACACCCCCTCGCCATCTCCACAACTCCACTTCGTGGCCGTGCCTGCACGGCACGCATACTCCCATTGGGCTTCGGTCGGCAAGACGTAAACACGTCTCGCTGTCTGCTCCTCCGGCATGGCGGAGACCTTCTCGCAAAAAGTTTTGGCGTCATTCCAAGAAACCTGCTCCACCGGATGACCGCTCGTGTCCAGACCCGCGACTTCGGCAGCCTCCTTGCTCTCAGCCGAGAAGGCACTCGGATTGACTCCCGTCACCCGCTCATACTCGGCCTGCGTCACCTCGTAAAGCCCCAGGTAGAACGGCCGCGTGATTCGTACTCGATGCCGGGGCGCTTCCGAGGGAAGCCGGTCGATATACCATTGATCAGCCTTCTGTAGTGTCGCCTCTTGTGCAAGTTGTTTGGGCTCTTTCAGGAGCTGCGCGACCTCTTCCTCCGTCGAACCCATCATGAACTCGCCCGGCGGAATGAGAATGAACTTCATGCCGATCGAGTTCTCGATTTCCACGGGCACGCCGAGATAGTCGGCCCAGGCCTGCTGGTGCTTCTTGGCTTGCGCGGCGTCGAAAGGGGCGACGGCTAATGGTGGGATGACGCTTCTCTGGATTTGCACCGTGACACGTGCGCCGGGCTCAATGGTCACGGTGCTGGGTACGAGCCGGTATTGCTCATGGCCACGGGCCAGCGCCAGCCGATAGGCGCCTTCGCGCAGTTCGAGGCGGCCCTGGGCGTCGGGCTTCAAAAACCGCACCTCGCGCTCCTGTTCGTGGCGGGCGGCCACCTGCACCTGGTCGAGCGGACCTTTAAACGCGAGCGTGCCGCGACCCTGACCAACCGGTGGCGCGGGCCAGAGCACGACGGCCAGCAGACCGGCCAGCACGGCGGCGACCATCGCCAGGCCGCCAACCACCAGATACGGCCGCAGCGACCGTACTTGCAGCAACGCCGGGGCGAGCGTGCTGCCGGCCGCCGTCGACAGGCCGCTGCGTGCGGCCGGCCGGGGGCTCGGTGCACTCCGGCTCGGCGCGGTGGGCCCGTGGCTCACGCCCGTGCTGCTCTCGACGGCCACTCCGTGCAAGAAAGCCTTGAGCGCACTGTCGCTCGAACTTTCCTCTTCGGGTTCCGGCAGGCAGCAGGCCGAAAGCTCCTCGATCACCTCGGCCATCGACCGCTGCCGGTCCTCGGGCCGCTTGGCCACCATGCGCTGGTATACGGCGTCCAACTGCGGCGAGACGTCGGCGCGCCCCTCGCGCAGCGACGGGATGGGCGCCTCGCGGTGGGCCATGAGC
>JAVEUP010000055.1:0-40827 GCA_034005525.1 Thermoguttaceae bacterium
GCTGAGCACGAGGCCCTGGCGAAACGGCTGAAGCTATAGGCCAGGCGCAACCCATCGAGGTCCTTGACGGCCGCACGAAAAGCGTTTGCCGGCCGTTGTACCGTCAGTGCGCGCCTTCGCCAGCATGTACTGCCCCGAATTCACAACTTTCCGCAACGAAACACCTTGCTGTGAACATGTTGGCTCGGAGGTACTCGATTCGAACGCCCACCGCACGCCGACCGCCTTCCCAGCCGCGAACGACCCGGCACAAAGCTGCCAAGCGGTGACGGAAGTCTTGCTGTAGAATTAGTCATTAGCGTAGTTCCTCCAGAAGCTGTTCCGCGGTTTCTTTTGAGAAAGGACGCCAGCGAGGCAGTGCCATGTTACTCTTAGTGACTAAGTGCGCTCTGACCCCATTCACGAATGTGGGAGTGGCGCATGATTCAGCCTAACCAGTTTCCGATCCGCAGGCCGGGAATCCCCTGGAAATCGTTTGTGTTCCGAGTCAATAAGGTGGCGTCGTTCGCCAGAGCGATGCTGGCGATTTTCAGATCCATCGTCCCAGTCCTAGTCCCAGCGGCTTTCAAGGCATCGAATCGATCGGCTGCAATCTCATTCCAATCGAAGACGCGCCACGTCGCAAAGAAACGAAAGAGCCGCCGCAACTTCGTATAGGCATTGACTTGCCGGCGTACATCTTGAATCCGGCGTATAGCGGCCATCCAGCCGCGCATGATCTCCTCCACCGTGACAATCGTTGTCCCATACGACTCCGCCGCGCTATCCAGTCGTTCCTTCAATCGTCGCGAGTCGGGCGACGTGCCCTTTTGGTACTCCACGAGGTGGTCGGTGTCCAGCAGCAGCATCACTCGCTCTCCGAGTTCCTCTGGTTACGATACTCACGGCCTAGCCGGACAATCTCCTCGAAGTCGGGGTCGCCGGCGAACATGCCGAAGGTCTCCTGCACGTTGCCGAAAGGTCGGAACGGTCTCAATTCGCCCTGCAACATCGCGACTTGCCGTTCCAAATCGCCTAGGCGCTGCTCCAACTGTTCCAACGTCATTATCATCACCTCTTCCGGTTCATGGTGTGTGGCTTCGGGTACGCAGGCCGCGCACGCGTCTTCTACCCTACTTCAGTATCGCAAGGGCCCGCCGCCTCGTCAAGGGAAAGCGCAGACCATCCGCTCGGAAGGGATGGGAAACGAAGGAAAGGATACGCCCAGTCAGGTTTACAGCGAAAAATGGAGCAGCAGGGCGATAACGGTCAGCCCGACGGCGGCTCCAACGGCTACCAGAAATGCTTGTTGAACGCTGGTCTTCTTTGCATAGGCGCCGATGAGCATGGGAATGCCGGTCCAGCCAATGCCGCCGATGGCGAAGAACAGGCCGACGGCCCGGCCTTGGACGGCCGGGTCGAAATGTCCCAGCAGCACACCCATGACCGTCGGGAAAATGGGGCCGAACACCAGGCCCGCCAGCACGACCGTCGCCACCCCGATTGCGGCGCTGCGACTGGTGACCATCGCGGCCAGAACGGCAACCGCAGCCACGGCAAGGATGATAATCCAGGGAGTCTCCCAGCCCGTCGTCAGGCCGAGAACTGCAACTCCCAACGCCGTGGCCAGCCGCGAGGCCATGAACGCCAGCCAATAGCCCGACAGGAGCCAATCGGCCGTCTTCTCACTAATCCCCTTTTCCGTCATGATGGTCGTCGACCAAGCGGCGACCGAGGCTTCGAGCGGGCCGTAGAAGAATAGCGAAAGTCCGAGTATCCAGATCATCGGATCGGCAAGCACGGAGGCAAAACCGGGAACGTCGCCCTCAACGCCGCCGGGTTCGGGCACGGTGAAGTTGGAAAGCCCGCCCAGAAGTGCCGTCGCGAGCACGGCAACAGCCAGCAGCAGGAGGGATTTCGAGAAACCCGTCCGGTGAAAGAGGAACGCGACGAACACGGGCGTCAGGAACGCGCCGAGGCCAAAGAAGAAGTTCCCCAAGTTCGCCGCATAGGCCGGCGCGTCGGTTGCCGCGAACGCCGCCGGCATGATGACGTTGAGCACATTGATTTGGGCCGACCACCCCGCGCTGAGCAGAAGGACGGCTATCAGGGCCACGGAATACCGGCTGGCCGTGGCCAGCACGACCAAGGCGGCCGTCATCACCAGAACGCCGCCGATGAGCACTTGCTGCTGGCCCACCAGGTCGGTCAAGAAGCCCATGGCCAGAATGACCGGGATCATGGCCAAGGGGAACATGGACACCATGCCACCCACCCTGGCCTCGTCAATCGCCAGCCGTCGGGCCAGCGGAAGTTTGACACTGCCGAGCAGCGCCACGCCCATACCACATGCCAAAAGCCCAGCAATCGCCGTCAACGTCAGAATACCCATCCGATCGATCCTCCCAGCGCACCCTCGCGACTGAATGCCCGCGATGCCAAGGCGCCGTATCCCTGAGACCCACCCGGGCTATGCCCTTACGATAGGGTATTGCTGATGCGGTGGCAAGAGTGCGGTGACTGACGATATTTCCGGATGAACGGAATGTATTGGTTGAGCAAGCGCTGACGCACCGGGGTCGCAATGTGGGGCCCGGCAATCGCGCAGGCCGATTCTTGACCGAAGAGGCCGGATCCTCTTTTCAGGGCAGGGATGCGCCCAGACTTCCCGTTTCGGCCGGCAATCGGCTTACAGAAGTTCGCCTGCGCCGGGCCCCGAACTACGTCGTGCCCTCCATGCTCGAAGAACGCAATTTGAAGCTCGACCTGCTGGCGCTGGGCCTGCTTGCGCTGACGCTGTTCCTGACAGCCGCCATCCTCAGCCACGACGTGGCCGACCCGCCCAGTCGCACCGTGTATCCGCCGCCGTCGGAGATCGTCAACCTGTGCGGCCGGTCGGGGGCGTGGGCGGCCTGGCTGCTGTTCGAGGCATTCGGGCTGGGGGCTTACTACCTGTTGGCGTCGCTCGCCGTACTCGACGCCCTGTTGCTGGCCCGGCGCGATATCGGCCAACCTGTGCTGCGGGCGATTGGTTGGCTGGCTTCGCTGGTGGGAGTGACGGCACTGGCCGGCATGGCCTTGCCGCACCTGTCGCCAGGACCGGTGATCGGTTCCGGCGGATACCTGGGGGCTGCGGCTTGCGGACTGCTCGAACTACACGTAGCGGCGGTGGGGGCCTACATCGTGGCCGGGAGCCTCCTTCTGGCAGGGTTGCTCGTCTCGACCGATTACACCCTGATTCGGCTTGTTGCGTGGCTGGTGGCTGGACCGTTGGCCGGCATGGCCATGATTGCGGGCGGTGTACGGACTGCCGTCCACGCCCTGATCGCGCCTGCCCGCCGACCGCACAAGGTCGCCGCAGCCAGGGACGACTTGCCGGCCGAAGAACCCTACGGGGTGGGAGAGGAAGAAGGCGAAGAAGAGGAGGAAGAAGAAGGGGCTTTCGATGTACGGATTGTCCGTCCTCGCTCCGAGGAGACGCCGGCAGAGACTGAATCTGAGGCGGAACCTGAGGACAACGGCCAGACCGACGAAACCGCTGCCACGCCGGGGAGCCGTGCGCGAGAGACGATTGCGGCTGTGCTCGGCATGAAGAAGCACGGCAAGTCGGCCGCGCGCGAGCAGGTGTTGGCCGATATCGCCGCAGCGACTGGGGTGGACGAAGAGGTTGCCGATTATGAACTTCCCGGCCTCGACCTGCTCGCGCCCGGCGAAGAATTCTGCTTCGACGAACACGAGCGCGAGGTGCGGCGACGGGCCAGACTGCTCGAGAAGACATTTGCCAGTTTCGGGTTCCAGGTGCGGGTCGTGGAGATTCAGACCGGTCCGGTGATCGCCCAGTTCGAGGTGGAACTCGAAGCCGGCCTCCGCCTGGCGAAGATCACCTCGCTTGCCGACGACGTTGCCATCGCCCTGCGCGTGCCCAGTGTGCGCATCGTCGCTCCGATTCCGGGCAAGAACACGGTGGGAATCGAGGTGCCGAACACCCACCGGCAGATGGTCCGGCTTCGCGAGGTCATCGAGGAGGCGAACGGCCGGATCGAGAAGATGCGCATTCCCATCTTCCTCGGCAAGGACGTCGCCGGCAACCCGATGGTCTTCGACCTGAGCACGCTGCCGCACCTGCTCATTGCCGGACGGACGGGCACGGGCAAGAGCGTGTGCCTGAACTCGATTATCGTATCGATGCTCATGACGCGCCGTCCCGACGAGGTGCGCATGCTGATGATCGACCCGAAAATGGTCGAACTCAGTCCGTACAAGCAGCTTCCGCACCTGATGCACCCGGTGGTGACCGACATGCGGAAGGCAGAGGCGATTCTGGCTTGGGCCGTGGAGAAGATGGAGGAGCGTTACCAGTTGCTGGCCCGCGCCGGCGTGCGGCACATTGCCAGCTACAACCAGCTTGGCGAAGAAGAGTTGATGGACCGCATGCAGCCGGCCGACGACGAAGAGCGCCGGCACATCCCCTTGCACCTGCCCTACGTGGTGATCGTGGCCGACGAAATGGCCGACCTGATGATGACGGCCGCCAAGGAGGTCGAGGGACACATCATTCGGCTTGCCCAGAAGAGCCGCGCCGTCGGCATCCACCTGGTCCTGGCCACGCAGAAGCCGACTGTCGACGTCATCACCGGACTGATCAAGTCGAACCTGCCCGCAAGAATCTCCTTCCAGGTGGCCAGCCGGACCGACAGCCGGGTTGTGCTCGACGAGATGGGCGCCGACAAACTGCTTGGCAACGGCGACCTGCTGTTCCTGTGGCCGGGCACGAGCACACTGATTCGCGGTCAGGGCACCTACCTGAGCGACGATGAGATATCCAAGGTCATCGGCGCTGTGGCAACCACCGAGCCACAGTATGTCAAGGAGCTTGTGCAACTGAAACCCGGCCATTCCGACGAGTCCGACAAGCCCGGCTTCAGCAGCAAGGACGAGCTGTACGAGGCGGCCATCGACCTGGTGGTGCGCGAGGGCCGCGGGAGCGTGTCGCTATTGCAGCGCGGGCTGGGGATCGGCTACGGCCGCGCGGCGCGCCTGATCGACTACATGGCTGAGGACGGGATCGTCGGCCCGTACAACGGTTCCCAGGCGCGCGAGGTCACCCTCAGCTTTGAGGACTGGCAGGCCATGCAGTCGGGCGGCGCCCCACTGCCCGCAGGCGCCGCCGCCGACCGGCTTCCTCCCGCTGCGCCAGCCCCGAAAATGGTGAAGCCGAAAAAGAACCGCAATAAGATTCAAATCGCATCGCCGCGCCCCGATCCGGTCGAACTGGAGGAAGACATACTCCCGGATGACGAGATGCAGTACGAGGATGACGCCGAGTATGAGGAGGAGGATTACGAGGACGAGGACTACGAAGAGGAAGGCGACGGGGACGACGAGGACGAGGACTACGAAGAGGAAGGCGGCGGGGACGACGAGGACGGGGACGAACTGGGCGAGGAGGACGAGTTCGAAGAGGACGAGTACGAGGACGAAGAGGAAGAGGAAGAGGATGAGCGAGGCGGCTGGACTGCGGAAATCGCGTAAGGAATTGCCCCGCACTCTTCATGCTTGCCTGACAGTGGCATAGATCCCGGCGAGCGGGGGCCGTGAGGCCCCTGTTTCTGCGAGACATTACACGGTCCAGCGTCTTCGTGACAGACTGCACCCCTGGTCTGTTTCTGCTTGCCGACGCATGCGCGACAACCGGCGTGGAAATCGGGGCAAGACAGGGGGCAGAAACAGGGGCCTCACGGCCCCCGCTCGCCTTTCGGTGTGCACGGTTCATCTTCACTTGCACGCGCGCGGCCCTGCAACGCGCTGCTTGCGCTGCCGGAACATCACTACGCAGAAGCTCTCAACACTCAGGTGATAGGCTTCGTATTGCGTTTGTGACACTTGGCTGACGATCGCCTGCACTGCCGGCTGAACGTCGGCCATTGCGGTCCCACCTGCGCAGAACACGGCAGCCGCACTTGCCAGGACCGTTGCGACTGATAGGAAGAGATGGTTGCGGAGCATGGAACGGTTCCTCTCGGCTTGCCTGATCGCCCGTCCACCAGTTGCAGATCGGCGGTGGCGTCATTCAGCACGAAGTGTTAAGATAATAGTGTAGTTTGGGCGAAGACCCTGCGTCAACGGCCTGAGAGTGTTCCTGCGATCCATTGCCTAAGGGAGTCATCTGTCATGTTTAAGCATCGCGTAGTCGCGTTGTTGGCCGTCCTGGCCGGTTCGATGGGCGTTTTGCAAGCGGCTACCGGACCGCCCGCGTTGCGCGAGTCGGCCCGGGAAATCCCGGTGGCCTACGACGTCGACGTGGTCGTCCTCGGCGGCGGCACGGGGGCCGTATCGGCGGCCGTTGCCGCGGCCGAAGCTGGGAGAACCGTCTTCCTGGCAGCGCCGTATCCGTATCTCGGCGACGACATGACTGCCACGCTCCGCCTTTGGCTCGAAGAAGGAGAGCAGCCGAAGGCACCGCTGGCCGTGGCCATCTACAACGACACGGTCCAGTTCAAAGCCGACCGGCGGCCTCTGGAAATCACCTATACGGCCAACCGCCCCACCGGCGCGCCGCACCACGACACCGACCCGCCCAGCCGGTTGACCAGCGGCGCGTGGGGCAATCCGGCCGGGCAGAGCATCCAGTTCAACAGCGACGTAACCCTCGATGCCGACCTGGGCAAAGCGCGGGAGGTCGAGGAAGCTCGGATCGTCGTCTACCACCGCGCGGAAGCGAGCGTGGCCGGCAGCGGTTTCAACGTCGAGAGCGTTGCCGTGGCCATCAGCGAGGACGGGCAATCGTGGAAACAGGTCGCCGAGTTGAAAGGCGAGGCGGGCCCCGGCTGCTACGTTCTGACCGCGCCGGTGGGAGCGGCGGCCCGCTACGTTCGATTCGACGTGAAGAAGCCGCCGCAGTTCGACCGCATGCTGCTGGGGCAAATCCAGGTGTTCGGCACGGCCGACGACGAGCCCGAGCCGGCCGGGCCGGCGCGGCCGCCCCGCCCGCTGCACGTCAAGAAGACGCTTGAGAAGGCTCTGCTCGACGCCGGGGTGCCGTTTCTCTTTAGCTGCTACCCGACCGACGTGCTGCGCGACGCCGACGGCGCTCCCGCAGGCATCGTCATGGCGAATCGTGCCGGCCGCCAGGCGGTGCTGGCCCGCACGATCATCGACGCGACCGACCGCGGCACGGTGGCCCGTCTGGCCGGCGCCCGCTTCCGCCCGTACCCGGCCGGCACGCACACATTCCGCCGCGTGGTGGTCGGTGGCGAACCGGTCGATGTAGTTGCCCCGGATCCTCGCGGCTCCGCGCCCAACGACCAACAGGCCGGCGTGGCCGCCGTGAAGGCGGGAGTGTTCCCTTCGCGTGCGTCCGGCGAGGGCGTGACCTCGCGGGTCATTCAGCCAGGCTTCGTAGCGTACGCGTGTGTGTGCGGCTTTCCCGGCTGGTGTGAAATCTGCATTGGCGATTCGCCCCTTCGTGGACTTGCGGTGAAGTACGGGAACCGCCGCGGCCCCGTGCTGCAAGGGAGCGACCGGTTCTTCAATGTCATCGAATACACGGTCGAGCTTCCCATGTCCGACGGCAGTTTCGCTTCGTTTGCCGCGGCCGACCAGGCCGCGCGAACGCTCACGTATCACCCTGACCAGCGCGTGACCGCGGATCGGTTGTTCCAGGTGCCGCCCGATGTAATGCATGGCCGGCAATCAGTCGAAGGCGACGGCGTGCCGGTGGCCGGGCTGCCGCTGGACGCCTTCCGGCCGGAAGGCGTGGACCGTCTGTATCTGTTGGGAGGCGCAGCCGACATGAGCCGAGCGCGGGCCGAGCGGCTGCTGCGCCCGCTGGAGTTGATCGATCTGGGCGCGCGCATCGGCGCCGCCGCGGCCAAGGAAGCTGCCGCCGTCGGCGAACTCACAGGCGTGCGCCTGCCCGGCGAAGCGCCCCCTGCCGCCACGACCGCAGGCGACGTTGGGGAATTGCTCTCCGGTGTACGGCCGATCCGGAAAACGCGCACCGTTCCCCAGGAAGCCCGCAACCTGCCGGTTCTCGGCCGCTACGACGTCGTGGTGATTGGCGGCGGCACCGGGGGCGCGCCGGCGGGCATCGGCGCGGCACGCGAGGGCGCCAAGGTGCTGGTGGTTGAGTACCTCCACATGCTCGGCGGCGTGGGCACGGCAGGCTACATTACCAACTACCATCATGGCAATCGCTCCGGCTTCACGTCCACGGTGCCGGGCGAACGCCGATGGTGGCCGGAACAGCGGGCTGAGTGGTGGCGGCGAACGCTGCTGGGCGACGGGGCCGAGATCTGGTTCGGCACCATGGGATGCGGCGCGGTGGTCGACGGCAATCGCGTCGTCGGCGCCGTCGTGGCGACACCCGAGGGCCGCGGCGTGGTGCTGGCCGACGTGGTGATCGACTCCACCGGCAATGCCGACGTCGCCGCGGCGGCCGGGGCGGAAACCGACTATACAGGGGCAAGCGAATTCGGCATGCAAGGGACCGGCCTGCCTCCCCGGCGGCTGGGCGCCAACTATACCAACTCCGATTTCACCATTGTCGACGAGACCGATATGGTCGACGTCTGGCACGTGTTCGTCTATTCGAAACAGAAGTACCCCGAGGCATTTGATCAGGGTCAACTTGTCGATACGCGCGAGCGCCGCAGAATTATCGGCGACTTCCACATGACCATCCTCGACCAATCGATGGGCCGTACCTATCCCGACACGATCAGCCAAGCGCTGACCAACTACGACTCGCACGGCTTCTCGACCGAACCCTATCTCATGCTGGAAACCCAACCGATGAGTGGCGCCCGCTTTCAGGTGGACATCCCCTACCGGTGCCTGCTCCCAAAAGGAATTGAGGGGTTGCTGGTGACGGGGTTGGGAATAAGCGTCCATCGCGATGCCGTCGCCTTGGTGCGGATGCAACCGTGCATTCAGAACCAGGGCTATGCCGCCGGGTTGGCCGCGGCAACGGCCTCTCGGGAAGGGTTGCCGCTGCGCGGGCTCGACATCCGGGCCGTGCAGCGGAAGCTCGTCGAGATGAATTACCTGCCGGAGGAGGTGCTCGGACACGAAGACTCGCTTCCCATGCCGCCCGACGAGATTGCCGCGGCCGTCCGCGAGGCGCCGGAAAGCTATCGTGCCGCGGCGATTGCCTACGTCTATCGCGACCAGGCCCAGCCACTGTTGCGCGAGGCGCTGAAGTCGAGCGAAGGTGGGCGGCAGTACGCGTACGCCCTGATGTTGGCAATGTTCTGCGGCGACGGCTCCGGCGCCGAATGGATCCTGGAACGCGTCCGCGCCGCGGAGCAGTGGGACGAGGGATGGAACTACTGGGGCATGGGCCAATCCGGCGATTCTTTGAGTCCCCTTGACAAGGCTGTCGTCGCCCTCGGTATGGCCGGTGTCCGGGAAGCGGTGCCGGCAATCCTGGAAAAGGCGGCCCTGCTGGACGCCGATGCCCCCTTCTCGCACCATCGCGCCGTGGCCATGGCCCTGGAGCGGCTGGGCGACACATCTGCGGCTGCTACCCTGGCCGAACTGCTCCGCAAACCCGGCATGTCGGGCTACGTTCACGACACGGTGGAGGCCGCCAAGGTCCACGACGCCAAGTTCGAGCGGTACTTGAACGCCGTCCACACACGGCGGGAATCGCTCCGCGAGTTGTTTCTAGCCCGGGCGCTGTACCGCGTGGGCGACCACGACGGCATCGGCGAGGCCACGCTGCGCGCTTACGCGACCGATCTGCGCGGCCACCTGGCGCGGCACGCCCAAGCGGTGCTCGACGAGTGACGGGGCGGCGGGCGGCGGGCGCGAGTCACATGTTCAGCCAACCGGCTCGTCGATACAGTAGGCTGAAAAGCCACAGATACAGAGGGTATTGTCCCCCTCTCGCTCTGTATCTCTTGCTCAAGGTGGGCAAGAGTCTTGCAATCGGCGTGATGTTTGGTACAATAATGGGAGACTCGGCGGTACGCCCGGTCGACGCATTTCTTGGCTGGCTGTTCGTCTTGCGGATTCGCGCATGAGGACGGAAGAGCCGGCTCCGGTTCCTGCTTGTTGCGAAAGACAGGAGGCTTGGTCATGGCGACTTCAAAATCCGTGCTTCAGTCGTTGCTGCTGATTGCAGCCGTCGGTGGGGGTCTTACTGCTGCCGTTGCGCCGGCAGCCGTGGTCTATTACTCGACCGATTTCGCCGGCTCGGCCGGTGATACGCCAACGGACTGGACGAAGGCATACGGATCGTTGGAACTAAGCGGAGACGGCTGGTACGGCCCGCCTGCGGACAATGATCATTCACTGTCGTACTTCAATCCGGCTTCGGGGTTGATGAGCTTCATTGATGGCACGATCGAGGCCGATTTTCAGCGCGGAACGAGTTTCGCTGGTGTGGTCGGCCGATTGCAGAACAGTTCGAACTTCTACCACGTCCGGGTGACCGGCAGCAGTCTCTCGATATACCGGTTCGGGAATTCCAGCTTCTACGGAACCAGTACGGAACTGGGCAGCGCCTCAATACCTGGTTTTGCCACCTACCCCTCAGACGAAACCTGGAATATCGCGGCGACCTTCCTTGGACCCAATATCACGGCAACCCTCCGCGATTCGGCCGGCAATGTCGTCCAAACACTCAGTGTCTCCGATCCGGGCAACGAACTGGCTGGCAAGGCGGGCGTCCGAGGCAGCACGGAAGGAAGATTCGACGATTTCACGATCAGCAACGTCAATCGCGCCGGCTTCCTCATTACCACCGCCGATGGGGCCGGGGCCGATGCTTACGTCGAGAACATGACCGGCACTCGAGTCAACAACAACTACGGTGGGACGACGGCAGTGCAGTTGAAGAATGCCGGCCCCGATCCCAACACAAGCAACCAGTACTTGTCCCGAAAGACCTATCTGCGGTTCGATCTTGATGCGGTCGGTGCTTTGGATACTCAAATTGCCTGGCTCGAGCTGACTGCCGCCAGTGGCACGAGCGGCACGTATGCATTCGACGTGTACGGCCTTCTCGACGGGCACGCGGGTGAGGGCTGGACTGAAAGTGGAAGCGGCTCCATTACGTGGAATAATGCTCCGGGCAACGATACGGGCAGTCTGGATGGCGTGTTGGGCGACGATGCGGTCTACCTCGGACAGTTTGCCACGTCCGGATACTCCTCCGGGCAAGTCCTGCAATTCGGAAGCCAGGAACTCATCGACTTCCTCAACGCCGATACCGACGGACGGGTAACCCTGATCCTCACGCGATTCACGCACGATGACAACTATGGCGGCCATAGCAACTCCTTCCATTCGAAGGAGGGCAGTTTCAACACGCTGGGCGATTTCAGTCTCGCCCCCCGGCTGATCGTATACGCTGTTCCCGAGCCGTCGGCGTTCCTGCTGTCGCTGTTCGGCCTGCTGTTCCTGGCTTGCAGGCGGCGTGGCCGGCGACGCGGGCTGGAATAGGCTGTGCGGAGCCGGCCAACGAGGTTGCTCGCAAGACGTTGAAATGGAGGATCCCATCAATGCGAAAGCCTCACGGTTTTACACTCGTGGAGCTTCTGGTGGTCATTGCGATCATTGGAATCCTGATTGCGCTGCTGCTGCCGGCGGTGCAGAGTGCCCGGGAAGCGGCGCGGCGGATGCAGTGCAGCAATAACCTCAAGCAAATGGGATTGGCCTGTCACAACTACGCGACCGCGCACCGCGAGCACTTCCCGTTCGGCTCGCCGGCGAAGAATCATCACGGGCTGTTCACGTACATGCTGCCGTTTCTTGAGCAGCAGAACGTCTACGACCAACTCGACTTGAACGGCAACACGTGGAACGACACGGTCAAGCGTTACATTGCCATTCCCACGTACATTTGCCCGAGCTACCCGGGCGAACCGGTCATTACCGACGCCTCACTGGATGCGTTCAAACGGGGCGCGCTGACCACCTACCAGGGCGTCGGCGGCGCGATCGTCGGCCGGGGTGAAACCGTGAAGTCGCCCACCACGTACGGCGACATCCCCAACAACGGCATCTTCGATTGGGGAGCGCAGCGCCGCATTCGCGACGTTCGCGACGGGCTGAGCAATACGATGATGATCGGCGAGTTCGTTTCGGCCAATTGCACCTCTGCCGGCTGCGCCCCGCCCCAGGGCGAAATCCGGCCCTGGATGCTCGGCGCGAATACCGGCGATGCCTCGTATGCGTTCAAGGTAGTGCAGCATCCGCCCAACTCGAAGCTCTCGCGCAGTTCCGTTCCCTACAACCACTTCAACATGAGCAGCGCCCATCCGGGCGGCCTGCACTTCCTGTTCGCCGACGGGAGCGTCCATTTCATTTCCGACTCGATCAACTTCGACGACTACCAGGCGCTGGCGACGCTCAACGGCGGCGAAGTCGTGCAGGGGGTGCCGTGATCGTGCCTTGCCGGTGTTCTGCGTTGGTCCTTCTGGCATTGGTCGCGGTCGCCGGCTGCGGCCGCGGCCCGACGAGAGCGCCCGTGGAAGGGCAGGTGCTCTACGAGGGGAAGCCGCTTGAGTTCGGCACCGTCATGTTCCAGCCGCCCAGCGGGCAGCCGTCCCAGGCGCGGATCCGCCCCGACGGCACGTTCACCATGGAGACGTTCGGCCACGGTGCCGGCGCGATCGTCGGCCGCTGCCGAGTCCGCATTACCTGCTACGAGAGCGACGCCCCCAGCGCCGACGGGGCGATGTCCGAGGAGCCTGTCACCGGCCGGATGCTCATTCCCTCGCGGTACGGCGAGTACGCCACCAGCGGCCTGGAAGTCGACGTGCTGCCCGGCAAGAACGAACCGACTGTGTTCGAGCTGACCAAATAGGGTGTGGCGAATATCGAAAGCGGTCGGATGATCATTGCGTGGCGCAAGGTCAGGCTTGCACTTAACACTTTGCGGGAGGGATTCCGCCGGGCCATCCATCACCCGAGCGACGATGCTGACTCAGCGGAACGTCGCCCGGCAGAGATTCCTCCGACGCTGATGTCTTCGGGCGCCATGCCAGGCGCAGATAAGAAGCCCTTCTGCTACCCTTTCCCCGGCAACGCTGTAACGCATTTCGCAAGCACGAGGGCCGGCGACTACCAGATTTCCTTCAACTCAATGACGCAACCTGGTAACACCGGTTCACACGAGACGGTCGCCGGGTCTTCCTGCGTTTCGACCGAACCGTCGTCACGGTAGAAATGGATCCGTCTTTCCACCGGATCGATCAGAAGGCCCAGTCTTGTCCCGTTGGCGATGTACTCCCGCATCTTGCTATGGAGGTCGCTGAGTCGGTCGCTCTCGGATCGGAGTTCGGCGACGAAATCGGGGCAAAGGGGCGGAAACTTCTTTCGCTGTTCGGCGGTGAGCTTCTCCAGCTTTGCGTAGGGCACCCAAGCCGCATCCGGGGACCGCATGGCACCGTTGGAAAGCACGAAACCACCGGAGGAATCGAACGTCGTTCCTTTTCCGTCACGTTTCGCCCACATCCGCAATTGCATGGTCAGTTCGGCATTCCTGTCCGAGGCTTCGCTGCCCGCCGGCGGCATGACGGTGATCTCCCCTTGCTGGTTGCGTTCGATTTGCCAATCCCGATTGGTCCTGGCGAATTCATACAGTTGGTCGTCGGAAAGGTTGATCACGGGCTGAAAATGCAGAACCATGGGCGAAGCCCCTTCGATGGGAAACGCTTTCGCTTCAGTAGCGGTACTCATGCTTCACCGTTCCGGGGCGAAGGTAAGGCGATGGACTTCCAGTTCGAGTTCCAGCGTGACACGCGCTCAATATTATAGCAGCCCAACCGGCCAGGCGTCAATCGTCCCGCACATTCCTGTGCCTTGTCCCACTCACCTGGAACGGTCCAGGACCTCCTGCCCCGGCCATTGTGGGGCACCACCGTAGCAGGGATACTCGTCGAAATGTTCGCCGCCACCCACGACGGGGGGGCGACGGTGCGGCGAAGCGCATCGGTGTGAAGACCGGGGATCAGGGCTTGACATTTAAGGGCCCGCGAAGAAATAACTGGCCGATTTTGGACGGGCTGCGGCTACGGCTGCGGGCGTCAGGCTGCATCGACGTATAAGCAATATGTCTGCTTCGCCTTCCTTCGCAGCCTTGTCCTCGCCACGCCAAAATCGGCCAGTCATTCCTTCGCGAGCCCTAACTTGTCGGGGGACTCCCCGCTTCTTTGCAACCGTTCGGAAAGCTGTGTCAGACGGCGATTCCAGGCCGAATCGGTTGGGCGCCGGCTTTCCGCCCGGGCAACCGTCGGCAGCATGTGGCAGGTATCGAAAGCGGCTGGATGATCATTGAGTAATGCGGTAGGATGATAATAGGAATAATCGGAAATGCTCGCGTCATCGTTGCCGGCTGCAGGACCCGAAGGATTCCGCAACTTCTCGATATCCTGTGTGTCTTGCGCCGACTGACGTTGTGAGGTGCGCGGTTACCCCAAGCGGCTCGAATAGTGGAGATAGCTGGTCATGGAGTTCAATATCAATCGCCCTCGTGGTCATGGGAGCCATTCGCCGGAGGTGCCCTGGGACCGCATCCTGACGACCGTGCCGACGGTTCTGATCGTGCTGATTGTGCTCTACCTGGTGTGGGCGAGCGTCTACACGGTCGAGCCGCACGAGAAGGCGGTGGTATTGCGCTTCGGGCAGCATCACGCGACGGTCGATCCTGGGTTGCGATTCTGTATTCCGGTGGTCGACGAGGTGATTAAGGTGAGTGTTGAGGAGCACAGCGTGCGACTGCCGATCGAGGATGCGGGGACCCGACCCAACCGGGTGCCGGAGGACGAAACTCTGATGCTCACCGGTGACCTCGACGCCGTATTGGTCGAGTGGACCGTCCAGTGGCAAGTCACCGATCCGTATCGCTATTCGGTCAAGTTCTTCCGCGCAGGCGACCCGGACTACCCGGAAAGGGTCTTGGTCACCGTGGCCCAGAACGTGATGAACCGGCTGGTGGGCGACTACTCGATCGATGAGGTACTCACCGAACGACGCGGCGAGATTGGCGAGGCAGCCCGGCAGGCAACCCAGGAGATCCTCGACATCTATGCCTGCGGAATTGGCATCCGCGACTTGCAGATGCAGCGGACCACGCCGCCGGGGAAAGTCCAACCATCGTACGAGCAGGTTAATGCTTCCGAACAACTCCGGGCACAACTGAAGAACGAGGCCGACAAAGAACGGAACAAGCTGCTCCCGGAGGCGGAGGCGGAAAAGGACAAAACCATCAATGAGGCCCTGGGGTACGCCAAGCGGCGCTGGTCGGAAGCGGACGGCGAAATCAAAGCCCTGCTGGAAAAATACCGCGCCTACGAAAAGGCCCCCGACGTAACCCGCCAGCGGCTGTATATCGAGGCCATGGAGGAAGTGCTCGGCCAGGTCGAGTCGAAGGTGATTCTCGATGCCGACCTGCCTGACAAAATCCTGCCGTTGTTGCCCCTCGGACAAGGAGCCGGACAATGAGTACCCGCACACGAGTGATCCTGATTTCCAGCATGGGCCTGTTCCTGTTCCTCGTCCTCCTGGCGAGGTCCCTTCTGTTCACCGTAGACGAACGGGAATTGGCGGTCGTCCTGCAATTCGGCGAGCCGGTGCAGAGTTATACGGAGCCCGGGCTGAAGGTCAAATGGCCGGTTATCCAGGAGGTTCGCAAGCTCCCCAAGACGCTGCAATTCTGGAGCGGCGAGGGCAGAGAGGTACTGGAGGATCTGCCCACCGCCGACGGCAAGCGAATCGAGGTTTCCGCCTGGGCGGTGTGGCGAATCACCGATCCCGAGCGATTCGTCCGAGTGTTGCGGACGCTGGAAAACGCCGAATTACGAGTGGCCACCTTTGTGCGCGGCGAAACGCGAAACGTCATCACTTCCAACGATCTGGTCGAAGTCGTCCGCAGCAGCGATCGGGAAATGAAGTATCCCGTGTTGACCGAACTCCTGAGAGTCTTGCAGGAGTCCGATTCCGAGGCCGACGTCCTCGAGGAAGCGTTTCCCCCGGAAGCGGAGCAGGCCGATCCGGAAGCCGACGACAACGCGCCGGCGGGACCACCGGACGAGGCCCTGGAAGAATGGGTGCTGGCTCAGACTGAAGCGAAAGAGCGCATCCGTGTCGGCCGGGAGAAAATCGTCGAGATGATCAAGCAGAGGGTCCAGAAATCGTTGGCCGAGACCGGAGAGGACGGGGAAGGCGGCCGTGGCATTGAGTTGGTCGATTTGGGCATTTCCCGGATCGACTTTGTGCCCCGGGTTCGCGAAGCGGCCTTCGACCGGCAAATCGCCCGCTGGGAGTCGATCGCCAGTTTCTACACCAATCAGGGAGAAAAACGCAAACGCCAAATCCTCAACCGGACCGACGCCCGGGTGCAAGAGATTCTCGGCGAGGGACGCCAACGGGCGAACGAACTCCGGGGCGAGGTCGAGGCGCGCGTTATCGACATGTACGCGGACGCCATCCGTGAAACGGGCGAGTTTTATAACTTCATCCGCACGCTCGAGGCCTACAAGGAGGCCCTGGGCAAAGGCACCCGGTTGATTATGACCACGGACAGCACGTTGTTGAAGTTCCTGAAGGACGTCGGTGAAGCCCCCGAGGCGAGCCTGCCGCAGGCGCCGGAGCCTTAGGGCGCGCGACAAGCGAGCAGACCTTCTCGGCCTATGACAGCCACGGTTATCCCGGCCAACCGTTCTTTGCCTTGTTGCCCCGCGATGAGAAGTCGCTGAGGGCCAATCACCCCGCCTCGGATTGAGATAGGGGAACGCACCGTGGGATAAGCTTCCAGCTTGTCATTTCGTGGAGGAGGCTTGTTAGCACGAATTGACAAGCTGGAAGCTTATCCCACGACGGTTAGCTGTCGTGGTTGCCTACCTGTCGGAAGAAAACACTGATACACTGTTGTTTTCGCAAAAGCACAGGAGCAGGAACCCATGAAACCAACCCATCCCATGCTTTCGATCGTCGCTCTCCTCGCAGCACTTGCCGTCGCAACCACCGGCGCCGTGGCCGGCAACGCCGTCCACGAGTCGGCCCGGGATATTCCCGTCGCCTTCGAGGGCGACGTCGTTGTCGTCGGTGGCAGCACATGGGCGGTGACGGCCGCCGTCGCGGCTGCGGAGGTGGGGGCGTCGGTCTTCCTCGCTGCCCCACGCCCGTATCTGGGCGACGATCTGGCCGGTACGTTGCGGCTAACCCTCGAAGCGGGGCAAGAACTCGACGACCCGCTTGCCAAACGCATCTTCGGCGAAGGCCGGTCCGCCTCGCCGCTGACCGTCAAGCGAATGCTCGACGAGGCCTTAGTCCAGGCAGGCGTGGAGTTCCTCTTCGGCTGCTTCGCCACCGACGTGCTCCGCGACGCGCGGGGCAAGCCGGCAGGCATCGTCATGGCCAACCGTGCCGGCCGGCAGGCGGTCGTCGCCAGGGTGATCGTCGACGCCACCGAGCGGGGCGCCGTGGCCCGGTTGGCCGGCGCCAAAGCGACTCCGTGGAAAGGCGGCGACCACGACTTCACGCGCATCGTGCTGGTTCCGGGCGAAGGTGGCGACCTCGGCGTGAACCCCGTCGTGGAGCACGTGCGCCTGCCGATGCCCGATGGCAGCTTCCGCGCCTTTGCCGCCGCGGAACAGGCAGCCCGCAGAGCGACCTACCGCGACGGCCAACTCCGCGCGTCGGAGTCGCTGTTCCAGGTGCCGCCGGATCGGATCCTCGGGCGCGATCCCGCGACGCGGGACGCGAGCCATCCAAGCTTGGATCGTTTTCGCCCGGCAGGCGTCGATCGACTTTGGGTGCTCGGCGGATGCAGCGACCTGCCCCGCGACGAGATGGCTCGCCTGTTGCGGCCTGCCGGGCTTATGCAATCAGGCCGGCAGGTGGGGGCATCGGCTGCGCGCATGGCCGGAGAAATCGGCGACTTGGACGGCGTGCACTTGCCGGAGACTGAGGAGCCTGCAACAGTTGCCGGCGACGTGCGCGAAATATTGCGCGGCATCCGATTCATCGACGAGCCGCGGGCAACCGTTCCCGCCGCGTCGCGGGCACTGCCGATTCTCGGCCGGTTCGACGTGGTCGTTATCGGAGGCGGCACCTCCGGCGCGCCGGCCGCGATTGGCGCGGGCCGCTGCGGGGCACGCACGCTGGTGGTCGAATACCTCGAAGGGCTTGGCGGCACCGGCACGCTGGGCTTGATCGGGCGGCCGCACCGCGGCTTGGATATCGGCTTCACACGCGAGGTCCCCTTTCCCGTGGAACGCGGTGCGGAAAAGCTGAGGACCGGCGGCGTCGAACACAAGATGGAGTGGTACCGGCGCGAAATCGAGAACGCGGGCGGTGAAATCTGGCTAGGGGCCATCGGTTGCGGGGTCGTGGCTGAGGGCAACCGTGTTACGGGGGCCGTCGTTGTCACGCCGCACGGCCGCGGTGTTGCACTGGCCGGAGTGGTCATCGATGCGACCGGCAACGCCGATCTGGCCGCAGCCGCGGGCGCCGAGACCGTCTTTGGCCACGATGCCGGAGACACCGACATCGCCTTGCAGGGGAGCGGCCTGCCGCCTCGCCCGTTAGGGCGGGGCTACGTGAATACCGACTACTTGCTTGTCGAGGAGTCGGACCTTCGCGACGTGTGGACGGCGCTGGTCGGTGTTCGCAAAGGACTCGAGCCGGCATCGTACGACGTGGGCACGCTGCTCCACAATCGCGAACGGCAGCGGATCGTCGGCGACCACGTGCTGCGCTACCTCGATCAAATCGTGGGCCGCACCTACCCCGACACGATTGTCCACTCGGCGAGCAACTACGACAGCCACGGTTATCCCAGCCAGCCGTTCTTCACCCTGTTGCCGCATGACGAGAATTCGCTGAGGGCCAACCACCCGGCCCCGGGCGGCTCGTGTTTCACACCCTATCGTTGCCTGCTCCCGCGGAATCTCGACGGCATGCTCGTCGTCGGGTTGGGCATGAGCATGGAGCGCGACGCCTCGGCGATGGTGCGGATGCAACGCGACCTGCAGAACCAGGGCTACGCCGCCGGGGTCGCCGCGGCCATGGTGGCCTGCAAGGGAGCATCCACCCGCGAACTCGAAGTCCGCGCCCTGCAGGAGCATCTCGTCGCCGTGGGCAACTTGCCCGCGGAAGTGCTCGACCACCGGGACAGCTTTCCCCTCGATGAAGCCGACGTGGCAGCGGCCGTCGAGGGGCTCACGCAAAGCGACCGGCCTGCGGCGATGCAGGCTTTAGCGGTGGTCCTTATCCATCGTGAAATTGCCGAACCTTTGCTTGCGGCCGGTTTTCGTGGCGCGCAAGGCGCGGATCGCCTGACCCATGCCAGGATTCTCGGTTTCTGGGGGCACGCCGAAGTTGTACCCGACCTCCTTGCGGCACTCGATTCGGTGGACGCGTGGGACGAAAAGGTTCTGCAAGGGGTGATGGCCGAGTACGCGCACTTGCCCACGCCGGTCGATGCACTGGTGTTGGCTCTCGGCCACACGCGCGACCGCCGCGGCCTGCCTGCGATTCTCCGTATGCTCGAAAAACTTGATGCCGAGACAACGCTCTCGCACCATCGTGCCTGCGCTTTGGCTTTGGAGTCGATCGCCGATCCGGCGGCTGCCGAGCCGCTGGCACGGCTGCTCCGGAAGCCGGGTATGCGAGGACACGCCATGACCTCGCTGGAACCGCTGTACGAGTCGCCCGACCGGCGCCGCCGGGAGGGTGCCCTGCGTGAAATCGTCCTTGCCCGCGCGCTGTATCGTTGTGGCGACTGCGAGGGCCTTGGCGAAACGATCCTCCGCGAGTACGCGGCCGACCTCCGCGGGCTATTTGCTCGCCACGCGCGAGGGGTGTTGGATGGCGCACAGTGAGATAGGGCGACGCGCCGTGGGATAAGCTTCCAGCTTGTCATTTCGAGGAGTAGGCTTGTTAGCACGTGGGATAAGCTTCTAGCTTGTCATTTCGTGGTATAGGCTTGTTAGCACGCTCGACAAGCTGGAAGCTTATCCCACGCCCGACAAGCTGGAAGCTTATCCCACGGCGGTTAGGCGGCGTGGTTGACTACCCGTCGGAAGAAAACGCTGATATACTGTTGTTTCCGCAAAAACACAGGAGCAGGAACCCATGAAACCGACCCATCGAATACGGACCACTGCAACCACTCTGGTAGCCTTGGCACTTGCGAGCGCCGTGGCCATGGCGGCGGAAAGGCGAGCCGTGCACGAATCGGCCCGAGACCTTCCCGTTGCTTACGACGTGGACGTGGTGGTTCTCGGCGGGGGTACGGGAGCGGTGTCGGCGGCGGTGGCCGCGGCCGAAGCCGGGGCGAGTGTCTTCCTGGCCGCGCCGTATGCCTACCTGGGCGACGATATGACCGCCACGTTCCGGCTCTGGCTTGAAGAGGGTGAGAAGCCTGCAGCCCCGCTGGCGAAGGCCGTTTACGACGATCCGCTGGTGATCACGCCGGTCTATCCCGAGTCGGGACCGCCCCCGGGTCGGATCGACCTGACTTACACGGCCAGCCTGGCCACCAGTGACCCGCACCACGACACCGATCCGCCCAGCCGGCTGGCCAACGGCGCCTGGGGCGATCCGGCTTCACAGAGCGTCCAGTTCAACGGCGATGTGACGATCAACGCCGACCTGGGCGAAGTGCAGCCGATTCGCGAAGCCCGCCTCATTGCGTACCAGCGCCACCACAGCGATCCGGAGATCGCTTTCAAGCTGGCTCGCATGAGCGTCGCCACCAGCCGCGACGGGCGGCAATGGAGCGAGGCGAAGGTGGTTGAGAATCCATTGGCACAAGGGGGCGGCGGGCCGCTACTGCTTTCCGTGCCGCTGGAAACCGAGGCCCGTTACGTACGCTTCCACGTAGTCAAGGCCGACGATGCCGCGCGGATGCTGCTTGGCGAAATCGAGGTGATCGGCGTGGTCGAGCCCCAAACCGAGCAACCGCAGGAAGCCCGGCCGCCCCGCCCGCTGCACGTGAAGAAAGTGCTCGAAAAGGCCCTGCTGGACGCCGGGGTGGAGTTCCTCTTTAGCTGCTACCCGACTGACGTGCTGCGCGACGATACCGGCGCGCCCGCCGGCATCGTCATGGCCAATCGCGCCGGCCGCCAGGCGGTGCGGGCGCGGACGATCATTGACGCGACCGACCGCGGCACGGTGGCCCGGCTGGCCGGGGCCCGCTTCCGTCCGTATCCGTCCGGCACGCACACGTTCCGGCGCGTCGTCGTCGGAGGAGAACCGGTGGAGGGGGACTGTCCCGATTTTCGCGGCGAGGCCTCCGATGGTTCTGAAGCTGCATCTTCCGCCGCGAAAATGGGACTGTCCCCTTCGTCGTCTATCGCGTCCGCACGCGTGATCGATCCGCCGTTCGGCGGTATTTGCGATTGCACCTTCCCCGGCCGGTGCCCGGTGTGCCTCGGAGTGTCGCGTCCGCTGAAGGCGCCCGGATCGTTTCACGCGATCGAATACACGCTGAAGCTCGATATGGCCGACGGCAGCTTCGCGTCGTTCGCCGCGGCCGATCAGGCGGCCCGAACGCTCACGTACCACGAGGATCAGCAGGTGACCGCCGACCGGCTGTTCCAGGTGCCGCCCGACGCGATGCACGGCCGGCAGCCGGTCGAAGGCGACAAGGTGACGGTCGAGGATTTGCCGCTGGACGCCTTCCGCCCGCAGGGTGTGGACCGGCTCTATGTGCTCGGCGGCGCGGCCGACGTCAGCCGAGCGCGGGCCGAACGGCTGCTTCGTCCGCTGGAACTGATCGATTTGGGCGCCCGCATCGGCGCCGCGGCTGCGAAGGACGCGGCAGGCGTCGGTGAGCTGTCCGGCGTACGGCTGCCCGGAGCCCCGGGCGCCGCCGATGCCGTTGCCGGCGAGGTGCGGGAATCGCTGACCGGGGTGCGGCCCGTGCAGCAACTGCCGACGATTCCCCAGGAAGCCCGCCACCTGCCGGTTCTCGGCCGTTACGACGTCGTGGTGGTCGGCGGCGGGACCGGCGGGGCGCCGGCCGGCATCGCCGCGGCCCGCGAGGGCGCCAAGGTGCTGGTGGTCGAGTACCTGCACATGCTGGGCGGCGTGGGGACGTCGGGCTACATTTCCATCTACTACTGGGGCAACCGCGCGGGTTTCACCGCCACCGTGCCGGGTGACCGGCGCTGGGCCCCGGAACATCGGGCCGAGTGGTGGCGCAGGACGCTGCTGGACGAAGGGGCCGACATCTGGTTCGGCACTATCGGTTGCGGCGCGGTGGTCGACGGCGACCGCGTCGTCGGCGCCGTGGTGGCCACGCCCGAAGGCCGCGGAGTTGTGCTGGCCGACGTGGTGATCGACTCGACCGGCAACGCCGACGTAGCCGCGGCGGCCGGCGCCGAGACCGACTACACCGACGCCCGCGAGTTCGGCATGCAGGGCACGGGCCTTCCGCCGCGGCGGCTTGGAGCGACCTACACGAACACCGATTTTACCATCGTCGACGAGACCGACATGGTGGACATCTGGCACGTGTTCGTCTACTCGAAACAGAAGTACCCCGACGCGTTCGACCAGGGGCAGCTCATCGACACGCGCGAGCGGCGGCGGATCGTCGGCGACTTCTATATGACAATCCTCGACCAAATGGTCGACCGCACCTATCCCGACACCATCAGCCAGGCCTACAGCGACTTCGATTCGCACGGCTTCACGGTCGATCCATACCTCATGCTGGAAACGCCGCCGCATCGTCAGGGCTTTACGGTGAACGTTCCCTACCGGTGCCTGCTGCCGCGGGGGTTCGAGGGAATTCTGGTGACTGGCCTAGGCATGAGCGTCCACCGCGACGCCGTGCCAATGACCCGCATGCAGCCCTGCATTCAGAACCAGGGCTATGCCGCCGGGCTGGCCGCGGCGATGGCGTCGCGGGAAAGGGCGCCGCTCCGCGGAATTGACGTCAAGGCCTTGCAGCGGAAGCTCGTCGAGATTGGCAACCTTCCCGGGGAGATCCTGAAGCACGAGGACTCGATCCCCATGCCGGCCGAGGCGATTGCCGCGGCCGTGCGCGAGGCGCCCGAGGACTACCGCGCCGCCGCGATTCTGTGCCTCCATCCTGAGGCATCACTGCCGCTTCTCCGCGAGGCATTCGGCGCGAGCGAGGGTGAGCAGCGCTACCTGTACGCACAGATATTGGCAATGCTCTTTGGCGATGCCGCCGGCGCCGAGGTCATCATCGAGCGGGTGCGTGCCGCGGAGGCGTGGGACCAGGGATGGAACTACCACGGCATGGGCCAGTACGACGATGCCCTAAGCCCGCTGGACACCGATATCGTTGCGCTGGGTATGGGCGGCGCCCGGGAGGCCGTGCCTGCCATCATGGAAAAGGCGACCCTGCTGGACGCCAATGCCGACTTCTCCCATCACAGGGCCGTCGCGATCGCTCTGGAGCGATTGGGCGACCGGGCTGCCGCGCCTGCCTTGACCGAACTGCTTGGCAAGCCCGGCATGTCGGGCCACGTTCACGACACCGTTCACGCCGCCAAAGAACACGACGGGCAGGAGGCGCGGTACCTTAATGCCGTCCACACCCGGCGCGAATCGCTCCGCGAGCTGCTGCTCGCCCGCGCGTTGTACCGGTTGGGCGACCACAACGGCCTGGGCGAGGCAACCCTTCGTGCCTACACAACCGACCTGCGGGGCCACCTCGCGCGGCATGCCAAGGCGGTGCTGGACGAGCGATGACCTGACA
This sequence comes from Thermoguttaceae bacterium, assembly GCA_034005525.1. Lineage (GTDB taxonomy): Bacteria > Planctomycetota > Planctomycetia > Pirellulales > Thermoguttaceae > PWXP01. Next base: position 23,672 of record JAVEUP010000055.1, read on the forward strand.
GGTGAGCGCACAACGAGCGGGGGCGTCGGCCCGCTGCTTTCTCACGGGTCCGCTGTTTTCGCTGCGCACCAGCCGAGCGAGACTCGGGGTGGGGGGTGCCCCCCCGCTCGCCACGTGGGGCCAAATACTTGACATGAAGAACGAAGGATATGATAATCAAGAGGGGATAGACGACTCTGCCGGCATCGATACCTGGGGGCCACGCGCCGATGCGGCAAAGGTTGCTTTTCTGCGCACGAGTGTCGCAAGACCGGGGGCAATGCCATGACTCTATTATCGCGAACAGGTTCGTCGGGTTTTTCGTTCCTGGCCGTCCTGGCGGGGGTCATCGCCCTGACCGGGGCACCTCTTTCGGGCGCCCCCCTCTACTCGACGAGCTTCCATGGCACAGTGGGCGAGTTGCCTGAAGATTGGGGAGTGCTGTTGGGAGATGTGGGCAATCCGGGCTGGCGGATTTCCGCCGACGGAGAGTATCGTTTCGACGCTTCGGGCACCGGACTGTCGCATTACACCGGTAGCTTTGCCAACGGGCAGCCGGGCAACGCGTTCGCCGATGGCACGATCGAGACCACGTTCCGTCGCGGCGGGACCAATGTTGTTGGCGTAGTCGCGCGAATGCAAGACTCCGACAACTACTACCACGCCCGCTTGTACCAAGACGATTTGCAGATTTACCGGTTTCGAGCGGGCGCCGCGACCTTGTTGGGTTCCGTGGAAGCGAGCGGTTACACCGCCGGGCAAAGCTGGACGCTTTCCATGACGCTGCTGGGCACGACCATCAGTGCGAGCGTCTTCGACCAGTTCGGCAGCCAGGTTGCTTCGTTAAGCCGTTCCGACGCCGAATTCGCCAGCGGAACGGTCGGTGTGCGCGGGACTGCTGTTTCGGTCTGGGAAGACTTCCTCGTCAATGCCCCGGTGGACCTGAACGTCGATATCGGCCTGCAAGGCGCCGGCAGCGTACAGGCCGGCTTCCAGTCGCTTGCCGAGACCAACAACTCGGGCAGCTACTCCACCAGCCCGAAAGCGAAGTGGCTGGACAGCCAGTTGGGCAACGCCAACCGCGTGAACGTGGAACTGGCCTCGGGCGGCGGTGGCCGAATGGGCTTCCGCCAACGCAGCGACGTGACCCACGCGATGGGCGATTTGGCCGAGGATTTTGTGTTCAATCTCGACGGCGACCGGCTGAACCTGACCCTGGGAAGCCTCTTGCCCGGCTATTACGAAATGACCACCTACCATCACGACTCCGACAACTACATAACCGGCACGCTCGACGTGAGCGTCAGCGATGCCCGCAGTAGCGGCCGGTCGGTGGTCCAGGGAGTAACCGTGACGAATGGAACCACGCCTGCGGCGATTGGCAGTACGACGTTTTCGTTTCACAGCGACGGCGTCCATCCGACCGTCATCCACGTCGACGCGAACACGGTCATGCATGCGTTGCTCAATGGTTTCCAACTCGCTCCGGCCGCCGAGAGCCTCCGCGTCGATTTCGGTCTGAACGGCCAGGACGTGCAGAACGGCTTTTCCGCCTTCTCCCGCGCAATCAGTACCACCGGACAGCAGTCGGAAACGTTCACGAGTGGCCTGGGCGCCGACGGCTCGGTGACCGTCCGCGTTGCGGGGGACAACAACTCGTTGTCGTGGCGCGACCGGGGCAGCTCCACCGCCCCGAATCTGCCCGACGTGGCCGAGGACTTCGTGTTCAATTTGACCTGGCTCGAGCTGACACTTGAGGGCCTCGCCCCCAATACGTACCTTCTGACAACGTACCATCATGACCTGTCTCACGTGGGATCGCCGTTGGACATCGAGGTGTGGGACGTCGCGGGCGACGGCCGCACCGTGGTTTCGGAGTTGTGGCAAACGGCTAGCCAACCCGCCGCCGACCCGGCCTTGGCTACGTTTTTGATCCATGCCGGGGACGACCCGGTGAGGATTCGGTTTACGAACCTGTACGAGGGAACGGCCCCTCCCATCGCCCGGCTGAACGCTTTTTCGATAACGCTTATTCCCGAACCCAACGCCTTGCTGCTCGGCTGCATGGGGTTGCTGAGCCTGCTACTGGTGCGCCGGCGGCTTTCCGAAGAGAGGTGACTTATGCGATCACGAATCGACTCTTTTGCCTACCTGATACTCTGTCTGATCGTCGCTGCGGGATTTCTATTGAGTGTCCAGCCCGCACATCCTGCGGTTTACAAATGGAATGGTTCGCAGAGCAGCGACTGGCAGAACCCTGCAAACTGGAACGGTGGCGTGGTACCCGATTTCGACGGCCCGCCCGCCGGCGAAACGTGGGGACACCGGCTGGAAGTCAACCAAACGGCAACACGGGAAGAACTGATCTACGATAGCTCGCTTGGCACCACCGTCTATGCCAGCCCCAGCGGAGATCCGCATCACGGTCGCGGCCTGATCATGGGAAACGGCGTCACGGGCGCCATGCGGATCACCGGCGGAACCTTTTCAACCTGGGGCTCCGCCAGCGCCGACCTGGTGGGGCATCAAAGCGCCGGCAACGGCACGCTGATTATCGACGGCGGCAACTACATCAGTAGTAACTCCGGCCTTCATCTTGGTACCGGCAGCGGGGGCACGTCGAACTTGACCATCAATGCGGGCAGTGCAACCATCACCACCCTGCGATTGCACGCCACGACCGCCACGGTTAACCTCAACGGCGGGATGCTGCAGGCTAACAGAGTCGACGTCCAAAGCGGCACCAACACCTTCAATTTCAACGGCGGCACGCTCGTGGCCGGCGCTTCCAGCACGACGTTCATGGAGGGCCTCAATGCCGCCAACGTGCAGGCCGGCGGTGCGATGATTAACACGAACGGCTTCAACATTACCATCGCCCAAATGTTGCTCGACGGCGGTGGGGGCGGCGGACTCACCAAGCAAGGCAGCGGTGTTCTGACGCTCAGCGGCGAGAACACCTACACCGGCGTCACCACGGTTTCGCAAGGCACCTTGAAGCTGGGCAATCATTCGGCCCTGGGCACGACCGCCGGTAAGACGGTCGTCGAAAGCGGCGCCACGCTCGATATCGCCGGCTTCAAGGCGGGAACCGGTACGCCCGGCGGCGAGTGGATCGAGGTGTCCGGTGTCGGCGTGGGAGGGGCTGGCGCCCTGATCAACAGCGGTGCAAGCCAAACCCAGGCGTTCAGCAATATCACGCTCCTGGGCGATACGACCTTCGGCGGCACCGGCCGCTGGGACCTTCGCGACGGAACCTTCGCCGCGGGAGGGCATAAGATCACCAAGGTCGGGACCGGTCTTGTATCGATCGTCAGAGCCGCAGTCACCGACCCCGGCGACATCGATGTCAACGGCGGAACCTTCCGTATCGAAGGCTCGACGAATTGGAACGCCGCCACGCCCGCGACTATCCGAGTTGCCGGCGGAGCCCGGTTCGACTACTGGGCGACGACGATCGCACATAATCAGAACATCGAACTGACCGGAGGCATGATTTCGGCCAATTCGACCAGTTCGCCGTCGCTCAGCGGCACCCTTACGCTCAATGCAGGGAACAACACGATTGGCGTCGGCAACGAATGGCAAAGCCCGACGCTGACCATTACCGGCAGAATCACCGGCGACGGCGGGTTCGCATTGAATGGGCGGAACACACAAGGAGACGGCGGCACCGGGATCCTCATTTTCACCAACACCGGCAACGATTATGTTGGCGACACGGCGGTCAACACGGGCACGCTGCGGCTGGGCGCCGCGGGCGTCATTCCCAACGGATCGGGCAAAGGGAACCTGGTGCTCAACGCCGGCTCGGCCGCCGCAGGCACCTTCGATTTGAACGGCTTCAACGAAACCGTCAACGGCCTGCAAGGGACGTCCGGCGCCGTGCTCGGACAGGTGGTTAACAACGCCGTTGGCACGGCGAGCGTCTTGACCGTCGGCGGTGGAGATGCCACGTCGACCTTCGCGGGAATCCTTCGAGACAACACGGGAACGGGAGGAACTCTCGCGCTGGCCAAAATCGGCACGGGCACGCTCACCCTTTCCGGCGAGAATACCTACACCGGCGACACCAACGTCGACCAAGGCGCGCTGCGCATCACCAACCCCAACGCGCTGGGAACCGGCGCGGTGGCGGTAGCCAACACCGCCCGGCTCGAGCTTGCCGGCAACATTACCGTCACCGGCCAATCGCTCACCATGGTCGGCCGCGGCGGTAATAACATCGGGGCACTTCAGACCCAAAGCGGCCAGAACACTTGGGCGGGAGATGTCACCATCGGCGCCGGTGAAACCCGAATCGGGGCGTCCGGCGCGGGCAACACGCTGACCATCTCCGGCGCGATCGACGATGGTGGCAACAACGGCACGCTCGCGGTCCGCAACAACAACGGCACAACCATCCTCGCCGGTGAGAACACCTACGGCGGCAATACCGACGTGGTGATCGGGCTGCTGAAGATCGACGGCGGCGACAACCGCCTGCCCGTCGGCACGGTGCTGCGAATGGGATATACCGAGGGTAGCACCGCCGCCTCCTTCGACCTCAGCGGCTGGAACCAGCAGGTCGCCGGGCTTCTTTCGCAGGCCAGCACCATGCCGCTGACGGTCACCAACAGTTCCACCACGGCCTCGACCCTGACGGTCAACAACACCGGAACGCACACATACGTTGGCGGCATAACCGGCAACCTGGCCCTGACAAAGGACGGCGCGGGCACGCTTGTCCTCGGGAAGGGCACGCCCGGCGTCTCGGGTGAGAACACCTATACCGGCGCTACGACCGTCAAGAATGGCGTCCTTCGCGTTGCCAAAGACGGCGGGTTGGGCACCGGGGAGACGACGGTGGAACAGGGCGGTCACCTGGAATTGTCGGGCGGCGTGACCATAAGCGGCCAAACCATCCATATCGCGTGGTACGGCGCCTCGAACGCCTACGGGGCGCTTCGCTCGCTCGACGACCACAACGTCTGGGACGGCCCGGTCTACTTCAACGGTTCCGACTCGCGCGTCGGCGCGGTGAACTCGGGCAGCGTGCTGGAAATATCCGGCGAAATCCGCGACGGCACGAATAACAACGTGGTCATCGTCCGCAACCATCTCGGAAAGACCGTCTTCAGCGGCGCCAATACCTACACCGGCGAGACCCGCATCTACAATGGCACGCTCGAACTTGGCGCGCACGACAGCCTGCCTGCCGGAAACCCGTTGCTCCTGGGCATTGGCGGACTCAATGCAACATTCGAATTGAACGGATTCAACCAGACGATCGGCACACTCCGAAGTGATGGGGTCGGCAGCCATGCGATCACCAATACCGGCGGCGCCGAATCGACGTTGACCATTTCCCAGAACAGCGATGCGGTCTTCGGGGGCGCGATTGCCAACGGGGCCAACGCCTTGCACCTGGTCAAGACCGGCGGCAGCCGCTTGACCCTCTCCGGCACGAACACCCACACCGGCCTGACCACCGTCGATGCCGGTACACTCCACGTGACCGGCTCGCTGGCCAACGGCGGTTCCTCGCACGTGCGGGTTGCCTCGGCCGGCACCGACTTCGGCGCGAGCGACCCGACCATCATTCGCCGCGTAGACATTGGCGGTTCCTTCGCGGGCATTGGCTCGCAGGTCATTGGGCCCGACACGTTCGCCACCCGGGCCGACCTGCTGGCCGGCGGCAACGACGGCAGCAGCGCGCTGGACCTGGGCATGGCGTGGCGCGCCGTCAGTAGCGCGGACGCCGCAGCGTTGCCCCCGCTGCACAACCTGGTAAGCGACGTGCTGCGGCTGGACGGGATGGCCAACGGCGGCAGCGGACAGACCGACCCGTTCGTCCTGCAAATGAGCTATGACGCGGCGCTCTTGCAGCCCAATCAGGATGGCATGTTCCTGGCGTGGTTGTCCGCCGCCGACGGTTGGGTCAACGCGGTTGAGGGCAATCTCGGTACAGGCGGCAGCGCCGTGGCCAACTTCCAGGCTGCAAGCGGCGGCTATGCGCCAGGCTCGTGGGACGCCTTTGTCGACGCTTACAACCCAATCGATCTGGACCTCTACCTTGGCTCGTGGGGCCTCGATTCAACCAACCAAATGGCGTGGGCCGTGCTGAACCACAACAGCCAGTTCGCCATCATGGCCGTGCCCGAGCCCAGCGCCCTGCTGCTTGGTTGCTTGGGGCTTCTCGGCCTGTTGCTGACGGTGCGCAGGCGGCGCTAAGCTTGCTTGTCACCACCCTACCTTCCGATGAATCATTCGGGCCAGGCCGAATCGAGCTTCTGCAAGATGAAGACCGTGTCGTTCATTTCATCGTTGAGCTTCAGCGGCTGGTCGATCTCGTACCAGAAATCGTAGACGTCGAGCAGCTTCAGCGACGGCACGCTTCGCAGCAGGCGGCGGAACTGCGCAGCCGTGTACATGCGGAAAGGAAACTCGTGCCGCAGTCGCAGTTCGTTCCCGGCCCGCGTGCGCACCAACAGACTCACGCGAAGCGTTTCCAGTCGCCGACGCCGGTCCGTCGCCAGGACGCGAAGCGTTACGGTCACCTGGGTACCCCCGCGGCGCTCGGTCCAGCGCTCGATGCATTCCTCGGAAGCGTCGGGCGGCAGCAGGTGGATTCCCAGAATGTAGATGCCGCCCGGGCGCAGGCTTTCGGCTACACACTCCAGGTGGCGCCGCGCGTCGGCCTCGCTTAGCAGGTGCCGGAAGGCGTCGAAGGTGCAATAGGCCAGGTCCACCGGCCGCCGAAGCCGGAAGTCGGCCATGTCGGCCTCGAACACGCAGGCGTTGAGCCCGCGCCGCCGAAGCCGCCGGCGCAGATAGCCCAGCGAGGGCCGGCTGAGGTCGAGCCCGGTCAGCTCGTACCCCCTCGCAGCCAACTCGGCCAACAGCCTGCCCGTGCCGCAGGCCGGCTCAAGCAGCTTCTGCACGGGAAAGGGGCAGTACTTGCGTGCCGCCGCCTCGACGAAATCCGCCTCCGGGGCGGTTTCCGAACGAAACGCCAGATCGTAATACTGAGGGTAGTCGTACCAGTTGCTCATACGCGTGCGTCAGTATAGCAGCGGTCCGCCCGTCCGCCAATCCATGTGCGCACTAGAATTGTAGTGAGTGGTTTGCCACCGTAACCGTTCACAGGGGGACTGTCCCAATTTTCGCGGCACAGAGGGCGTCTTTGCCCAATCATCCACCGATTCGGCCGCGAAAATGGGACTGTCCCCTTCGCGTGGAGCGGAGAAAACTGCCCGCGCCGCCCCGTGAACGGTTATTCACCACCATTAACCATCGACCAGCAGCGCCATACCGCGTGGGTGAACCTGGCCGCGACGCGTCCAGAACCGCCCACCCTGCACTCGAATGCCGACCGTAAGCCTGCTCGTTGTCCTGCTCGTTTCCGCCACGCCGGGTGCGCCGGAGGCTGCGCCGTTTCCGGGCATGATATCGCTGAGTCTCGGCGGGCAGACCATCGAGGGACAACCGGTTGGATGGGATCATAACGAGGTGCGGCTCCTGGGCCGCGATGGCCGGCTGTGGCAATTCCCGCCGGGCGAGGCAACCCAGTGGAAACAGACCTCGCACCGTTTCACGCCTGCGACGATTTCGGAGCTTCGGGCCGATCTGCTGCGTGAACTGGGCACGGGCTTCGAGGTGACCACCACGACGCATTACGTCGTTGCCCACGCCAGGAACCAACGCGACCGGTGGGCGGAGCGGTTCGAAAGCCTGTACCGCGAGTTCGTTACGTACTTCGGCAAGCGCGGTTTCAGGCTCCGGGAGCCGGAGTTCCCGCTGGTGGGCATCGTACTGCGCAACGAGGCCGATTTCCGGCAATACACCACGGCGCTGGGTTCCGTCGCCCCGCCGGGGCTGTTGGGCTTCTACTCGCTCGATACGAACCGCATCGTGCTGTACGACATCGACCCGTCGGGAGGGTACGACCGGTGGCACGAAACTGCCACGACCATTATCCACGAGGCCACTCATCAGACGGCGTTCAACACGGGTGTCCACAGCCGCTACGCACCGCCGCCGCTATGGGTGGTGGAAGGGCTGGCCACCTTGTTCGAGGCGCCGGGCGTCTACAACGCGCGATACCACATGGCCCAGGCCGACCGTATCAACCGGGCCCGGCTGGACGACTTCCGCCGCGTGGTCGCTCCGCGGCACAAGCCGGAACTGATCGCTTCGATCGTGGCCACCGACGCCTTGTTCCAGACCCATCCCGCGGCGGCCTACGCCGAGGCGTGGGCGCTGACGTTCTACCTGGTCGAAACGCAGCCGGCCAACTACGCCCGGTACGTCGCCTTGACCGCTGCGCGGCCGCCGTTTGCCGATTATCCGCCTGCCGAACGCACGGCCGACTTCATCGCGGTTTTCGGCGACAACTGGGCGATGCTCGAAGCGCAGTTGCTCCGATTCATTGCCGGCCTCCGGGCGTCTGCCCGATAGATTCGCCATAACCGTTAGAAGCCGAACAGGCGCTTTGCCCGGCCGGTCGGAATAACCTATAGATCAGAGAGGGACCTTCCCCGCGCAGTCCCCCTTGGGGTGGGCGATGCGCTTGGTGCGCGCGGCCACCGGTACCGCAAGTGCGCGCGCGTGCCCATTACTGGAATGGCTTGGAGCCGTTGGCCATGGATGCTCCGCATCTTTCAACTCCCGTGTCCGCCGATCCGATCGACCAGTTCGACGCGGCACTGCGCCATGAGCGCGACGGAGTGCAGGAGTTCCTTGCGGCACGGCAGCGGCAGCTTGACGAAGCCGAAATCCAGTTGATCGGCTACTTCGATCAACTGGCCCGCGAGGCTGCATGCGGCCGGTACGCGTCCGAGACAGCCCGACAGGACGTGGACCAGCAGGCGGCACGGTTTGCCCGCGAGACCGAGTATCTCGCACAACTCCGCGCTGACCTGGAAGCACATCGAGCCGAATGGAAGCATATTGCCGAAGCGACCACGCGACATCAGGAGGCACTCCTGGAAACGCTCCGGGAAGAGCGAAATGCACTTGAAAAGCAGCGGGCCTCCCTCGAACAGAATCAAGCCGAACTCGAACGTCAGCAAGCAGAGGATACTCAGTGCGATCAGGCTGAACAGGAGTTGCTTCAGCAACAGATCAAGGAAGCCCGCAGTCAGCAGAAGCGATTGGAAACGGAACTCGCCGCCGTGCAGTCTGAGTGCCATGCGCTGAAGCAGGAGGCGGCCACGGCAGAGACCGCCGCAGGTGAACTCGACGCCCTGCGCCGCGAGCGTGATGCCTTGCAGTCGGAGTGCCACGTGCTGAAGCAGAAGGCGGCTACGGCAGAGACCGCCGCCGGGGAACTCGACGCCCTCCGCCATGAGCGCGATGCGCTGCAAACCGAGTGCCACGCGCTGAAGCAGAAGGCGGCCACGGCAGAGACCGCTGCAGGTGAACTCGACGCCCTGCGCCATGAGCGCGATGCGCTGCAAACCGAGTGCCACGTGCTGAAGCAGAAGGCGGCTACGGCAGAGACCGCCGCCGGGGAACTCGACGCCCTCCGCCATGAGCGCGATGCCCTTGCAGCCGCACAGCGCGATACCGAGGCGCGGCTTGAGCAGGTTCAACAGGAACTTGCCGAAGCAAAAGGCCGGGAGGCTGCGTCGGTAGAGGCGCTTGCGCAAGGGCAGGTGCAGGCCGCAACCGATGCCGACCTGCGGCGCCGCTACGAGTTGGCCATGGACGACCTCCGCGAGCTGAAGCAAGAGAATGCGCAACTCCAGGAGCGGCTCAAGGAGGCTTCCGACGCCGGCCGGACTGCCAGGCAGACACCGGCAAGTGGCGGCCCGTTGAATTGGGAAGCCGAAAAGCAGCGCATCCTGGCGGCACTCGAATCGGAAGTCGAGGGCGAGACCGAGACCGGGCGCCAGGAACGCGTCGATATCGAACGCATGGTCCGACGCACGGAACGGATTGTCGCCGACAAGGACGCCGAGATTGCCGAACTGAAGCAGTTGCTCGACAACCAGAGCACCAGCGTCGGCTCTTTGGCGGTCGGCGCCGCAGCACTGGGCGATATGCTGGACAAAGACGCCATTATCCAGGAAGAACGGAAGAACCTGACGGAACTGCAAGAAGAATGGCGGCAGAAGCTCCGCCAGGCCGAGGTCGAGATGTCGGTCGAGCGCGCCAAACTCGCCCGCCAGCGGATCGAGGTCGAGGAGAAACTCCGACTGCTGGAAGAGCGAGCGGCCGCCGTGGGCAATACACCCGGCGGCACGGCGGCGACGGAGAAACCGCCCCGGAACCGGTGGCTCACCCGCCTCGGGCTGAAAGACACGGAGAACGGCGCGTCCTGAACGCCTGGCCCGAATTCCGCACGAGACGTAGGGTGGTGACAAGCAAGCCAAGAACTTGGTGGGCCTTCGGTCGCTCGGCCCGGCCTGCTTCAAGCGCACAGCGTGTAAACCATCCCGGGCGTGGCTTGCGCAGGCCCACCAAGGACTTACGCGACCTTGTCCCACCCTACATGCTTTGACAGTGCGCTACGCGAGCCCCGGCAGCACGCGCAGGGCGTTCTCGCGGTACACCTTCTTCAGCACGTCGTCGGGCAGGTCGAGCCCGCAGAGCTTCCACCGCGTATACACGCCGAACCGGCCGATGTAGTCGGGATAGTCGAAATACTCGTCGCGCGTTTCCAGCAGCCGGTAATAGCAGCGATACGCCTCCGGTGATACAGGCATGTCCAATCCGAAGAGGATCCGGTCCTGGTAACGGATGAAGAAATCGTGCGCCGTGTACGGCTGCCGCCCCAACTCGTCAATCCGGGCGGAGAAGTCGATCACGACGTTTGGATTCTCGTCCAGCAGCCGGCCGACCGTGCCCAGGTCCTCCGGAAGGTTCGCCACGTGCGGCAGCAGAAAGGTCGTGCCTGGGTGCCGGGCGATCATCCGGTTGCGCTGCTCGAGCAGTCCCCATTTGCCGGTCTCCGAGTCGGCGAAGCTCCAGCCGGGAAACTCGCGAAGCGTTAGGTAGTGCTCGTTCCGCTCGTCGATGGGCAGGAAGAACGCAATGGGGTCGGAAACGTGGATCAGCACGGGAACGCCCAGCTTGCCGGCATGTTCCCAGATGGGCGCCAGGCGCTCATCGTCGATCCGGAGCAAGGCCCCGCTTTGATCCCGGAAGAACAGCCCCAACTCCTTCGTGACCTTCAGCCCGCAGGCGCCCGCGGCAACGTCGGCGTCGAGTTGCTCGATGCAGCGCTTGGCGAAGTCGTCGTCCTTCACCAGGACCGGATCACCCCATTGGGCGAAGTCGGCCATGGTCAGTGCGGCGAACCGGCCCGGATAACGCTGCACGTAATTCTCTATGAAACAACTCAGGTCCCGGCGCGCAATGGTGTACGTATTGTTCACCAAGGGCATGGTCGTATTGCCCGTCACGTTGACCCACGTTTCGACGCCCACCGCGTCCATCACCTCGATGAGTTTCTCCGCGGGCAGCTCGCCGAAGAGGTGATTGTGGGCGTCGATCACCGGGACCTTCGCCCGCTGGGGCGTGCGTTCGGCCACCTTGAGCAAACATTCCGGCCGGTAGTCTTTCAGGAGGACTTCTTTCATGGCAGAACCACTTCGATCCCCGTCTGGCGGCAGAAGGCGATCAGGTCGTCGTACAGGTGTGCGCCGTAGCCGAGGCAGGCGTACTCGTTCGTCCAGTTTTCCAGCAGTTCGTCCATGTCGCAGTGGGCGGTCACGAACCCGTGCGGCCAGAAGGGGATGCCGCACTCGAGCCGCCGCGATTCGATCTGGTCGGCCGGCGGCTCGAAGATGGAGCAGCGGGTGATGACCATCTGGAACCACCCGTCCACCCGGCCCAGCCGGGCCAGAACGCCCTCGCCCACCTTGCACACCAGGCTGACCGAAAGCCCGCCCGCCTCGCCTTCGGTGGCGATGCCGTGCTGGGCAAAGCCGGCGGGGCCGAGCTTGCAGGCCAGCGAGGGCGGGCAGGCGCCGTCGCCGATGATCTTGATCTCGCCGCTTTGCTTGTCGATGTGCTGCAAGTCGCCGTAGTAGACCGGCTCGTTGCCGAGCTTCGCCAGCAGGAGCACGCTCAGCGCCGTGTTCAGGTCGCCGAGGGTGGACGTGCCGAAACCGTCTTCAAGCATCATGCTCTGCGCGAAGCACGTTGCCGCGTAGTCGTCGGCCAGGCCGGGGAACGACTGGATCGTGTAGAAGTCCCACCTGTTCTTTTCCACCAGCTTCTTGATGGCCAGGTACAGCCGCATCGACCGGTCGGTGACGGCGTTCTGGTCGGGCATTTTACCGAATAGTTGTTCGATCCGGGGCGCGAGTTGGGCAAGCTCTTCGGCGGAAATCTCTTGCGCGGTGCGGATCAGTTCGGTCGTATCTCGCGAGTCGATGTCGACGCCGAACATTTTCATCCACTGGCTGGGGTCGGCGGCGCCGCACGTCTGGCCCATGCCCCGGCCGCCCAACGTACCCACGGTCGAGCCGTTGAGCCACTGCTTCATATGGGCCGCGCGGCAGAAGCTGGCGATTCGGCCGACTTCGTCCTGCTCGTCGGCGGCGGCGTAGACGAACTTGTGCGGAATGCCCACTTCCAGCAGCGCCCCGTGCATCACCAGCCCGCCAACCGGCCGCCATCCCTGCGAGCCCGGATGCGTCCACAGCAGCAGGCCCTTGCCGGTCATGGCAAAATCGCGCACCGCGGCGATCATGTGCGACGCCCAAACCCACGTGCCGGAGAACAGGACCACGCCGCTGATGCGGTCGTCGTCCTTCATCTTCTTCAAGGCCGCCCGGGCTTCCTCCTTCGTGGCCAGGATCGTATCGTGCTCGACCAGTTCCACGCCCTGATCCCGCAACGCCTGCTTGCTGCGCGCGATCATCGCGTCGTCAATGAACGGTTGCCCCATTGGGTCCTCCAGCCCGTCCTTGTGAACGCCGAAAACGAGAAAACCGATCGTGGGACGAATCATGATGGACCTCCGTGGTTTGTGGTGTGGTTTAACGGGATGGTTACCTTCTTGAGCAAAGACACGGGAATGGGGCAAAGCCCATTCCGCGAGAACATACAGTCTATGAAGTCTTCCGGAAGCATGCAACCCCCGGGGTGTGCGGCACGACTCTGTGGCAAGCCCGGGGCAGCGGGGCACAATTGCCAAAGCCCCGCTTGGGAGCGGTTCTGTTAACCGGCCGAACCTGGGGCTCCAGCCACAGCCTCGTGCTTTGTTAAGTCTTGACTTTGGGGTGCCTGAAACGCGGCGTAAGCTTCCAGCTTGCGTTTTGCGGGTGTTACACCCATGGCAAGCAGGATGCATCCCCCGCTTTCCAGACTTGACAAAGCACTGGTCCAGTGCAACCTTGCCGGATCGGAACAAGCTCGTTCGGGCGGGCTGCAACTGTCCGCACGAGACTATCCCGCCGGCCGGGAACTGGCCCAGCCTTCGCAACGCGCAGGGGAGCTTGTGCCCTCGCGAGCCGATGAACTCAAAAGGAAGGCGCCGCCCCGGTCGCCGGCTACGGCGCCGGTGTCAGACGCACCAGTACCACGCCATGCACGGGTACTTCCGCCTCGAACCGGTCGTGGAAGACTCCCAGGTCCTTCTGGCGCCACAGGTCGCGGACCGCTTGCGGGCCTTCAAGACCGAGCGCAGACCACGAAACCGAAACCTTGGCTGGTTCCTTCCCCGGGTTGAACAGCCCCACGGCCCGGGTGCCGTCCTCCATTCTCTTATGAACGGCTTCGCCGCCATCGGGCAATACGAGGCGCCGGCCCTGATCGCCAAGCGGGTCCTGGTTCACCTCCAACACCTCATCGTTCGACAACAGCGACAGCGAAGACTCGTCGAGTGTTTCAATCGGCGTACCGATGATCATGGGCGAACTCCACAAGCACCACAGGCTGATGTGCGTGTACTGCTCGTCGGGCGTCAGCCGGGAAGGCGAAAGCCCCCGGTCGCGCCATCCACCCAGCAGTCCGATACGCAGATTGCAGGCATGGTTCCAATGTCCCGGCCGCTGATAGGGGGCGTAGGCGTCGTTCTCCAGCCACACCTCCCGGATGCCCACGGCCCAGGAACGTTCCGGTCCCATTTGCGACCGATCCCAGAGGTCGATCAGGTCGCCGGTAGTGCGGTTCACCTGGCCCAGCGCGGCGTACTCGGCTGCCTGTTTGAGAGGAATCGAGTTGGACAGCTCGAGCACCATGTCGCGCCCGCAAGCGTTGAGGGCATCGACCAGGCGTTGCGCCGCCGCAACGTTCTCGCGTGCAAACTGGGTGTTGTCGAGGCCCCAGTCGTACTTGCAGTAATCAAAGCCCCACTCAGCCCATTGGCTCGCATCGTTGGCCTCGAAGAAGTACTTGCCGAAACGAAAGCCGTCACGGCGATTCGCCGGTTTCTGCCACGTACCCTGCGCGTTGTCGCTCGATCCGCCAACGAACCCGGCGTAGCTGGTGGCCCAAGGCGTGGAGTAGATGCCTGCCTTCAAGCCAAGACTGTGGATGTAGTCGCACATGGCTTTCATATCGGGGAACTTCTCGTTCGGCAGGATCGCGTTGTGCGGACCGCCGCGGCGGCCCTGCCAGCCGTCGTCGATATTGACGTACTGCCAGCCGTGGTTGATCAGGCCGGAGTCGACCATGGCCTTGGCCGCCGCACGGAGGTTCTCGTCGGCAACTTTCGCTCCCCAACCGCCCCAGGTATTGCAGCCCAGAAGCGGCGTCAGACAGATCCTATCGCCCACGACGATGCGCAACTCCCGCTCGGCATTGCCCAGGGCGTTCTCCGCCCGCAGCATGACGTGGTACGTGCCGCGCTTCGCAACGGCGCCGGTAAGCTGCCCGGTTGTCGCGTCGAGCGTCACTCCGTCGGGCAAGCCGGTCGCCGAGAACGTCATGGGCCGCTCGCCCGTGGCCGCAATGGTATACAGCAGCGGATTGCCCGGCCGAATGCCGAACACTCTGGCCCCGTTGATGCGCGGTTGCGGCCCCGGCTTCGGCGTGAGGATATAGGCATTCCCAGCCTGCGGGCAGTCCTCGGCAAGAACCGAGCCATCCAGAATGACAGTCAGCCCTAGCAGAGCCAGGATGGTGAACGTGCGCGTGAAATGCTGCAATCGGGTGGGCATGTTGGGCTCCTCATTGAGTTTGCAGGCCGTGTTTGTCGAACAGCACGTCCAGAAACGTCGTCAGCTTCACGATTGTCTGCCAGTCGTGCACAATGATGTCCTGCGAGTGGGCGAGGTTGTTTCGCAAGGCTTCAATCTGCTTCATGGACTCTTCTCCCTTGTTTCGGGAACGAAAGCCCGCGGTTTTCCAAAGGTCCTCGTTCCGCAACACAATCTGCCCCTTGTCCGATAGTTGAAGACAGTCGAGGAGAGCCGGCTCTTGATTCCGCCTCTTGCGTTCCGCCAGCAGGGCTTTGGCCTTGTCCAGGCGGGCTTCGGAAAGGAACGATTGCCAAGCGCCGTCGGCGAAGCGGTCTTGAATCAACCTTGTCAACCCGATTTCGACGATGGTAATGACCCCGAAGAGCCACATCCTGGCAGGTGGCTTCTGCAGGTCGGTGCGAGTAAGAATCCCGCCAACTTGCCCGAATGCGGTCACGAAGAGGCGGGGCAGTTGGTCCAGCTTGACCACGACGTCCGGTATGGAACTGGAATCTGGCACAACTTCAGCAGCGTCGAACGCGTGCAGACAACCACGGCACGGTCCGCTCTTGAGTTCTTCCCGGTTGACGTAGCCCGCCACTACGCCGTCCACCCGCACGCCCACGGTTTCATAGCCCAACTCTTGCATGAAGGCGCGGACTTCGGCGGCGGGTGCTGTCGCGTCGAACGAAACCAGTGGCTCGGTGATGTCGCTGACTGAAAAACCCTCAAGAAAGACCCGTTTCAATCGCGTCAAGGTGTTCTTATTGCCAATCATGGGCGGTACCTCGGAGTCGTTCTTCTGCCTTCAACCTCTGCTGAAGGGCGCTCACTCCGCGCCGCTCCCGCGAGGCACGCCCAGGCAAATGCGGAATCCGTCGCGGGAATCGGAATAGTCGGGACCGCGGAGACCGAGGCGGACGGCGCAGCGGGCGTTGCCGGGCACGTCGAAGTAGTTGCCGCCTCGGCAGACCGGCCTGATGTTCTCGCTGGCCAGGTGCACTTCTTCATGGGCGCCTTGCGGGTCGAAGTGATCGAGGACGATCTCCCATACGTTGCCGAGCATGTCGGCTAGGCCGAACCCGTTCCGGCCTCGTTCGCCGTAGTGGTCCACCGGCGCGACGAACGCGAACCCGTCGCTCCATGGCACGTTGGCCAGCGGCCATATCTTGTTCCGGCCCGGCAGGAAGTCGACGGCGGAAATGTTCAGCCGCCCTTCGCCGTCCTTCAGATCGTTTCCCCACCAGTAGTAGAGGCTTTCCTTGCTGCCGCCGCGGCATGCGTAGGCCCACTCGGCTTCCGTGGGCAGCCGATACTCCAGCCCTTCGGGGAGCCGGCCTGCGTCGCGTTCCCGCTGCGTCAGCCATCGGCAGAAGGCCCTGCCGTCGTTCCAACTCACGCAGACGACCGGATGATTGTCCTCCACGGGGAACGGAAAATTCGGATCGCGCCAGCTTTTGTCCTCCATGGCCTTCCACGGGTGGGGCGGCGCTTTCCCCGAGATGACCCATTCATGATCGAAGCAGTGCGTCGTCGCGCCGGGCTGCTCCGCGTCGGTAACGTACCCGGTCTCCTCGACGAACCGGCGGAACTGTCCCACGGTCACTTCCGTGCGTCCCATCCAGAAGCCGTTCCTCACCCGCGTCGGCCGCGGATCGCCCTCCGGCTTCTCGCGCGACGTTCCCGGTGTGGCGCCCCCTTCAGGCCCGGTGGCCCATGCGCGCTCTTCCGGCGTGCTTCCCATCATGAACTCGCCGGGCGGGATGTAAACCACTTCGAGCGTGACGTCGCCGCCCAGATCGAGCTTCTTCGCGGTTCCCTGCGCAGGCCCGTCGGACCGCGCGACGCCGGCGGCGCCGCCAATCGCGCAGACGGCCGCGAACAAAATGAACGTGGAAGCATTGTCGAAACGGGGTGCGAAGCAAGTCTTCATCGGGATGGCTCCATAGCGAAACTTGTTGACGGACGGGAATGGGGGTCATTCCTATGCCGTTGCGCTTTTTGGCGTCACGGGGCTGTTTGCAAGCAGTGGTAGCACGAAAAACTGATCTTGAGATA
>JAVEUP010000432.1:0-2503 GCA_034005525.1 Thermoguttaceae bacterium
ACAAGCTTGGCAGGCGCGGAAGCGTGTCCATCTGCCGGGGACTGCCGCGTCTATTGTACACAAGCTGCGGTGGCACAAAAGGCCACCTGCGGGCTTGCCCCGCCGAAGCCGTGGTCAGTGAGCTAATGGGCACGGTTCACCCGAGTATCTCCCCTCCACGCTGCCGCCGCCTTCGGCGGCGGCAGCGTGGAGGGGCGAATAGGGAGCCTGGGCGCCGTCTTAGCCGACTGACCACCGCTCCAGACTGGGCAAGCCGGCCGGTGGCGGCCACGACTTGTGTACAACAACGGGGCTTACGCTCCCCGCTCGCCGTCGGCGTTCGCGAAGTGCATCGTCGTGGGCAACTTTTGGAAGAGAGAAAGGTTATCTCGCCAAGGCCGCTTGTCCCACACCGCGGCGCATTAGATCTTTGAGTTCTTCCAGGTGGCTCTCATACACGCCGCGAGGTGTAACCCTGTGCTTCTTACACAACGAGGCCGCCATGCCCAGCACCTCGCCCATCATGCCCGTGGTACGCATCACTCGGATTGTGCCCAAGGCGACATGCGTCACGCTGATGTTGCGCCCGGCCATCACCAGGTTCTCGACGTTCCGCGAGTAGAGGCAGCGGAATGGGATCGGATACGGCTCAACCCGCTTCGCATGTGCGACCGAGCGGAACTCTTCGCCCGGAAACTGTTCCGTGTTCTTCGGGTGCGGGTAGTGGAGGTCGATGGGCCAGGTTGTGGTGACGCTGGCATCGGGATAAGGGCGCTGCTCGACGAGGTCTTGCTCCGCAAGGATGACGTCGCCCAGCAGGCGCCGCGATTCCCGCTTGCCGCCGATGTATGCCACCCAGGCCAGGCGGTGGTTGGCGAACTCGGCCTTGACGGGGCTATGGTTCTTCAAGTAGGCCCAATTGCCGTAGACAGCGCGGAAGGCGTGGTCGCGGACCGCCTCGAACTCGTCAATCTGGTCCATGTTCATGCCCACCTCCCAGTCCCAGTCGCCCTTGGTCGTCTTCTGGTAGGTTTCGTCACTGAACTGCAAGGCCCAGGGGCAGTCGGGAAAGGGGACCGGGTGGTCCTCTTCGACCGCATACCATTGGACCGACGTGCCCATGACCAGTTGGTCGGGCTCTTCCGGGGCCAGCGACTCGCCGGTTTCCGACCGGGCCTCGCGGCCGACGCGGTAGTCGGCGCCGGCAAGGTACCCGAGCGTGCCGTCGCCGGTGCAGTCGGCAAACAGCGTGCCGGGGAACCGCAATTTCGTGCCGTCCTTGATGTGTTTTGCGATGACGGCAACGATACGGTCCCCCTCCTTTTCCACCTTCACCGCGTGCATGTTCAGGAACAGCGAGAGGTTCTTTTCCGCCTTGACGGCGTCGAGTTTCCGCTGATCTTCGTAGTTCGAGGCGGGCCCGGCGTTGTGCTCGAGCTTCTCCGGGTGTTTTTCGATGATGGCAAACACTTCCTTGCTGCGCGGCAGGTCGGGGTTTCGCTTGGCGTCGTGGAAGTTGTGATGTCCGACCGGGCCGATCTCGTCGACCAGGTCGCCCAGCCGGGGATACGGCTCCTGGTGAATTCGGCCCGACAGGCCGACGCGCACCTCGGAGCTGTTGTTGCCGCCCAGCACGGGCCGATTCTGGATGAGCGCCACGTTCACGCCCAATCGTGCCGCTGAGATAGCCGTACAAAGGCCCGCCATGCCGCCTCCGACCACCACCAGGTCGAACTCGCCGGCGTCGGGCGGCACATCGGGACGCCCGAGCAGGCCGCGGCGCCACGCCCGCATTGCCGGATTCTGGTTCGGCGGGACTAACTCGGGGTCCGTCGTCAACACAATCGCATCGCATCGGCCGGCAAACCCCGTCAGATCGCGCAGGGCGAGCGTCACGCGCCCGGCCTGAAGCTCAACCGACTCGCCCTCGTGCCAGTGCCACTCGGCTCCCTCGGTGCCGAACACCGTGGGCAGGGTCTTCCCGCCAACAACCAGTTGGAACCTGCCCGGGCTTCCTTCGGCGCCCCAGTTGGCCACCCAATCGCGAGTGCGCACCAGCACGCGGTACCGGCCCGCCGCAGGAACGTCGACCGTGGTCGTTGCATCGTCGACCGGTACGCCCAACCCGTGGGCAAGCAGGTAGGGGGAACCCATCTGGTCCATGTTCTGCTGGTCGACTACCCAGCCGCCACGGTCATCGAAGCCCTCGGCCTCGACCAGTATGGTATGGTGATCGGATGCCGTTACCGAGTGGCGGGTGAGCGGGATGATAAACGCAGACAAACCAACAAGAACGGTGGGGAGGCGCATAACAACGGACCTTGTTCTGTGGGAAGGCGGTAGCTCCAGATTCGAGAGCGCCGTAACGGGCGCACTCTCCGAGTGTACAGCAGCCCTTCGCCGGGTGCAACCCTGCCGGTGTTCCGAGGAGCCGGTTGCGCTGTCAGGAACGCCTTTTCGCATAAGGACTTACGACACGCCCCAAAATCTCTTCCCCGCAAGAGCGTGCGTTTTCGCCGGGTTT
>JAVEUP010000245.1:0-9854 GCA_034005525.1 Thermoguttaceae bacterium
GCAAACCCGGCGAAAACGCACGCTCTTGCGGGGAAGAGATTTTGGGGCGTGTCGTAAGTCCTTATGCGAAAAGGCGTTCCTGACAGCGCAACCGGCTCAGTACATCCGGACGCTTGTGGCAAACGAGATCGAAGAGTTGTATAATATGACAGACGACCCGGAAGAGCTTCACAATCTGGCGCTCGCCGCAGAGCACCGTGATCGGCTCTTGGAGTACCGCGAGGCGACGCTTGCCGAGTTGCGCCGCATCGGCGCCGGCATGGTCGACCACCTGCCACCCGTCCGGGAAGACACCCATTAGAAGAAATGCCAACCATGAGGAGTTCCTGCCAATGAATCGACGATCCTTCCTTGCCGCTCTTCCCGCCGGGCTGTCCGCCGCCGCGACCTGCCGTCGTGCATTTTGCCTTGCCGATGAGAAGCCGGTGCGGCGTTATAAGCCGGGACCGATCACGCCCCGCGAGCCGATCAAGCTGTTCAACGGCAATGACCTGTCGGGATTCTACTCCTGGAATAAGGAAACTCAGTACGAAGATCCGTTGCGAGTGTTCCGCGTCACCGACGGCATGCTGCACGTCACCGGCGAGGGACCATTCGGCGGACTCATCACCGATCGCGAGTACCGCGATTACCACTTGAAGTTCGAGTACAAATGGGGCGAGAGAACCTGGGACAAGCGCGCCGACAAGACCAGGGACTCCGGCGTGCTCATCCACTGTCAAGGCCCCGACGGCAACTGGGGCCCATGGGTCACGTCCATCGAATACCAGGTCATCGAGGGCGGCACCGGCGACATCATCCTCCTGTCCAACGGCGAAAACTACGACGGCAGCAACATCGAGGTCACGCTGGAGGCCGAGGTGACCATCGCCCCGAACAAGCAACGCATTTGGACGAAGGGAGCAGAGCGGCAGACTTTCAACCGCGGCAGGATCAACTGGTTCGGGCGCGACCCGGAGTGGAAGGACGTGCTTGGCTTCCGCGGCCGAAACGACGTAGAAAGCCCGCATGGCGAATGGACGCTGTGCGAGGTCATCGCCGACGGGCGGGATTTGCGGTATTTCGTCAACGGCGTTCTCGTCAACGAGGCGTTCAATGCCAGCCTCGACCACGGCCGCCTGCTGATCCAAACCGAGGGAGCCGAGGTGTTCTTCCGCAATATGGAGCTGCACCCGCTGGCACGGAATGGCGGTTCCTGACTTGCTGCGAGCACATACAGCCGTGAAAATCACAGCCATTGCGGTGCTGGTGCTGGCGACGACGGCCGCCGGTCTTCCCGCAGCCGAAACGCGAACTTGGGACTTCCAGTCCGGACTTGACGGATGGCGCCCCTGGGGGACCGGCGCCGGCATGACTGCGGAACAGGCCGGGCGCGTGGCCGGTCTTTCGTCCGACGCTCCCCGTTCGGGAAAGCAGTGTCTTGTGGTGCGCGACGAACTCGATACCCACGCGCCGTACGCCGTCGTGCGGGTGGCGGTGTCTCCTGAACGGCGATACCTATTCCGGGGTTGGACCCGTGCGGACGAACAGCTTCCCGCCGGGCCGTTCATCCAGATTGCCGCGGTGGCTCATTCGCAGGACGGCGACCGCCACTTGGCTTGGCTGGATGCGCCTTCGGTGGAAGTTGGGCCGTCCTGGCATCCGTTCGAGGTTGGTGTGCCGGCACTGCCGCAGAATGCCACGCACGTGCTCCTGGCTGTCCGGCCCACACGGTACAATCATCCCGCGGCGCGGGCAACGGTGTACGTCGACGATCTGGAGTTCGCCGACCTCGGAGAGAAACCCGGCGCCGCGACCGGCCAGGACCTCCGCGGCGAATCCTGGATGGGGCGCGGCCGGGCCGATTGGTCGCCTTTCCGGATGGGGCACCGGCCGGCCGCGGAGCCACTGGTCGATCTTTCGGGGCTCCTGCACCGGCCTGCCGGAAAACACGGCTTTCTCCACGCGAAAGGCGGGCATTTCGTCTTCGAGGACGGAACCCGGCCGCGGTTCGTGGCCGACAACATCCACGCGAACCGCGGGCTCTTTCCGTCTCACGAGCAGGCCGAGCGGGTTGCCGACACGCTGGCGCGCTACGGGGTGAACCTGGTGCGGTTTCATCTTATGGAGGGCGTCTTGATCGACCGCGACAGGTCGGGCCGCCGGCTGATCAGCGGCGACGACCTCGACCGCTTCGACTATTTCGTCAAGACGCTCAAGGACCGGGGCATCTACATTCTTCTCGATTCGGTGACGGGCCAGTCGACCCTCGGCTTCCGTGAAGACGACGGCGTGAAGGGATGGGACGCGTACCACCCGCACCGGCCCTGGGCGTTCTTCGATCCTCGCCTGAGGGAACTCGCCAAGGACTACATGCGGCAGCTTCTGACCCGTGTGAACCGCTATACGGGCAACACCCTGCTCGACGAACCGGCGGTCGCGATGCTGCTGCTCATCAACGAGCAAACGCTGTTCTTCGACTGGCACACCGACAAAGGCCAGCCGGAGCATTACGCGAGCCTGCTCCGCCGGCTCTACAACGAGTGGCTGGCTCGCAATGGCGGCGCCACCCGGGACGAGCTTGCGCGGCTTTGGTCGAACGACGCGGGCGAAACGGCGTTGCTGCCGGAAGAAGACCCCGCCGCCGGCAACGTCGAACTGCCCGGCCTTCGGGCACTTCAGGGCGGGGGCAGCGCCTGGGCCGGTGTCGAGAGCCCGGTTCGCCTGCGCACGGCATACCGGTTCCTGAAGGAGCTTCAGGGCGAGTATCACCGGGAGATGAAGGCGTACCTGATATCGCTGGGCTGCAAGGTTCCGATCGGCGGTTCCAACATCATCTACAACGTTCCCGAACTGGACGCCCAGCGCGACATGGACTTCACGTCCCAGAACGTCTATTACGATCATGTCCGCCGCACGCAAAGCTCGGCCGGGGTCCAACTTCTCGGCATGCACAACCGGCCCGCCGTGGAAATCAACCCGCTTATCGCGCAGAACCGGGCGATGATCGAGCCGGCCATTGCGGGCGCGAAGCTGAACACCCACCCGATTACCTCGACCGAAAGCGCCATGATGTGGCCGCACGAGTGGCGGGCATCGTACTTCCTGTCGCTCTTCGCCACGGCCGCCCTGCAGGACTGGGACGCCGTGTTCCACTACAATCACATGGGCGGATTCGGCTATTCGTGGGACCGGGCCGACCAGGCCGGTGTGATCCTCAACACGACGGTCCACTTCAACGATCCCGCGCTGACCGGGACCATGCCCGCCGTGGCGCTGATGCATCTGCGCGGAGATGTCTCGCCGGCGAGGCTGCTGGTCCAGGTCGTATACGACGAGGACGACCTGCTCGACGGGCGGTGGGACGTACGATCCGGCGGTTTTCCGTTCAACTATTTGACCTTCGTGTCGCGGGTGGAAGGCGCCGTTGGCCGCGCCGATACCCGGGCACAGTGGCAAATTGCCCGCGGTGTAGGGACCGACGGCATGGCCTACGATGGGCCGGATGATCCACGCACTCCGCACCGACTGGCGGCCGAACTCGATGAGCAACTGAAGACTCGAGGGCTGCTACCTGCCGACCGCGGGCTGGTCGGCGATCGGCTCGTCAGCGATACGGGCCAGGTTGTCCGCGATTGGGGAGGGGCCCTGCTCACGGTGGATACCCCACGAACGCAGGCGATGACAGGTTTTCCGGGCGCGCCGTTGGCGTTTTCCGGCGCCACGATCGACTGCGATTCGGATTTCGCCACGATCATCATCAACGCGCTGGACGACCGGCCGATCGGCGAGACCGGCCGGCTCCTAATCACCGCCGTCGGCCGCGCGGTCAACTGCGACGACCGCTACACGTTCCGCGAAACGGTCATCGGCGCGGCGGGGGTCCGCCGTGGTGAACAGATGGCCGTCGAGCGCGGCGCCGCCGGCGAAACGCTGATCGAGCGGATTCGGGCGGAGATACGCGTCCGAATGCCCGACTCGCATACGCGCGCCACGTGGACCCCGCTACACGCTGATTTCTCCGCACAGGGCGATCTGATCGATGCTGCGGTTGAAGACGGCTTTGCAACGGTCCGCATCGGGGACCATCCGACCATCTGGTTTCTGCTGGAGACGGGGCCGTAGTGCTTTCTCAAAGCTGGAACATCCGGTAAGCATCGTGAGGGGTGAGTGTGCACGGGGTACTGGTGTTGTTTTCGCAGCGCAGAGGGAAATTTGGCCAGTCGATCGACCGTTATGGCCGTGAAGACGGGAATGGCTCCTTCACGCACGGCGGAGGAAACTGCCTTCGCCGCCAATTCATGAATGGTTTGTGCGATTGACAAACGATGCCGTTGCAACAATAATGAGATGCACGGTCAAGGTGCCTCGCGACCGGTAGCTGCAAGTTCGCCACGACCTGCCCGAGCCATCCCACCGTTGGAACAAGTCTCTCCTTTCTTTCAGGAGCTTTCAAATGTGCATGAAGAATGTTGCTTCCCGGCGCGATTTCTTGAAGAGTTCGTCCGGCGCCTTGGCCGGGCTGGGTATGCTCGGCACGATCAGTTTGAACCCGAAGGCCAATGCGCAGGACGGGAACTCTTCGGCTGAGAGCCCGTTTACCCTGGCGACCATGCCGCGCATCGACGTTCACGCCCATATCCCGGCCAACGAGAATACGCTCGCCGGCTATATGGCGTTGCGTAAGGCGCTCAAGGAGCAATCCGACGTGGAAATGGCCATGTGGGTCAGCCTTGGCAGCGGCGGCCAGGACCTCGCCGCGATCTCGCAGATGCCGGAACTCCACGCCCGTCATGAGGGCCGCTTTCGCTTCTGCATTTACGACTATAAGATCGCCGACGGCCTGCGCTTCTCGCCGCAGGAACTCGTCGAGTGGCACGAGCGGGGGACGGCTGGGTTCAAGTTCTATCCCGGCTGGCAGAAGGGAGTCCAGATTGACGCACCCGAATTCACGCCCGTCTTCGAGAAGATGGAAGAAATCGGGATGGTCGCGGCGTCGCCTCACGTGACGAATCCATGCGGCACGTTCGGACGGCGCTCTGAATGGTTTGACGAACCGGTGGAGTTCTGGCGGCAGCAGCGCGCCTGGGAGAACGTGCTGAAGCGTCACCCGCGGCTGACCGTGGTCAATGCCCACATGCTCTGGCTCTGCTATTCCGACGAGCAACTGGACTGCCTGCGGTACATGCTCACAACCTACCCCAACCTGCACATCGACACCGCCACGACGCCCGTCTTCTGGCACGCCCTGCGGACCGACAACCTGCGCGATTTCATGATCGAGTACGCCGATCGCGTGCTGTTCGGAACCGACGTGGGCAGCCGGTGGTTCGTTCCCGTGCTGGACGAACAGTTCCCCAATGCCGCCGACAAAGCCCCGCAGTATCAGCGGTACTTCGGCTTGCTTGAGACCGACCAGGAATTTCCCAGTGGGATCAAGGACGAACACACCTTCCGCGGCCTGGCCCTCCCGCTCGACGTACTGGAGAAGATCTATTTCCGCAATGCGATGCGCATCTATCCCCAGGTGGGCAACGTCTTGGATGAGTTAGGCTACTTCGGCAAGAAGGCCGCGGCGGAAAGCAGTTGACGGAAATGGCATGCAGCAGAGAAGACTGCCTGCGCCGCCACCCCATGAGTGGTTACCCCGAATCGTGCATTCCCAGCGCTAGCCGGAGCGGCTGATGGTTGCAGGGGAAATCCCGAGCTATTCAGGAGCCATTGATTGGCGCCGCCAGGCGAACGATCCGCTCCATGTCGAAATCGAGGAACGCAAGGCCCCGTCCAGCTTCCCTCGCCCTCGGGTCGGCCGTGAAGGAGAGGATATTGTGTTCGGCAAGACGCCGCCGATCCGGCTTCGAAATGTCGATGCCGCTGAACTCGGGACCGGTCAGCCGGAACGTCTGCCATGTTCGCCACCGATCCTCCGCGCGCGCGACGTGGCACATGAAACCTTCACCGGTCAGATAGTAAATGACGATGGTGTCGTCCGGGGCGGCCACGATGGCGGGCCGCCTGCCGGGCATGGGCAGCGGCTCACTGCGGTGCCACTGTCCGTCCCGGTCGCGCCAGTAATGATAGTAATTCAGCCGGTGCCGCGCGTCGGTCGGCGGATCGTGCCGAAGAGGCTCCGGCGCGAACGGTTCTTCCATGTGATACGTGGCAACGTGCGGCTGGTTGTTCGAGTCGAGTGTCATGGAGCACTGATTCATCAGCCAGGAGAGCACGGGAATATGCCGGACGACGATTCCCGGGCTGTCGATCGTGATTTGCTCACCCTTGCGGGTGTCGGCAATCGCTTCCCCCTCATTGTTCTTCCAGGTGCGTCCCCGGTCGTCGCTGTAGGATGCCGAGCTTGCTTATTTGATCGT
This sequence comes from Thermoguttaceae bacterium, assembly GCA_034005525.1. Taxonomy (GTDB): domain Bacteria; phylum Planctomycetota; class Planctomycetia; order Pirellulales; family Thermoguttaceae; genus PWXP01. The sequence continues at coordinate 6,351 of JAVEUP010000245.1, forward strand.
ATCGCGTATTCGCTACTTGTCGCATGCGTGCCCTCGGTTGCAGATGCCGTTTCGCTCTCGCCTCGTGGCTCGGCATGGTCGCTCACCAGGCGGCCCCCACACTCCGTCGGCGCGGCGTCAACCTGCCGGAAGCCTGTCTCATGGAAAGACAGGCTCCGTCGTGTATCAGCAGCGTTCCCGCCGGCCATGCGTCATCCCTTATCTTTGGCCAGCTCGCCCAGCATTTCGAGCAGGTTGTCGGTCAGAATGACGGACGAATCCACCTCGACCCGGCATGTGCCCATCCAGGTCTCGTAGCCGCCGAGCTTGTGCTGGTTCGGCGGCGGGAGGTAACCGTTGTACCCGTTGGTAACGCCGAGAACCATCGTTCGCGGAAACGGGCTGCGCTGCTTCAGGTCGAGCCCGATCTCGACGAGCACCTCAAACGGGAGGGCACAGACCGCCAGGTCGCCGATGCGGATCGCCTGCACCGGCACGCTCAGAGTCTCATCCGCCTCGGCCAAGCTGAGCGTACGGCGCGCGTAGGCTTCGGCCAACCGCGGCAGTTTGGCTCGCTCGGCCTCGTCGGTGACGGCAAGGACCGCTTTCGCTCGTTCGATTTGCTCCTCAGTCGGGCGTCGCATTCGCAAAGTGACCTCGCGCTCAAGCATCCCAAGGCGGGCGTCGGCCTGGTGCGACTCGATGCCGGCGTGGGCGAACCAGGCGGCGTCGGCTGCCTTGCCGGCCACAATGCGAATTTGCTCGAACGGTTCTCGCGGCGGGCGCGTGACGAGGAACGGGATGTTGTTGATGTCGCCCGACGCGCCGTTGGACATCATGGCGATAAACTCCTCGCCGGCGCGCAGCCGGGAAGGCATCAGGCGAGCGAACTCGCCAAAGTAATCGGCCGATACCAACGCCCGCGGCGTGGCGCCCACGTAGTGCAACGCGTAGTTGGCAAACAGGGCAAGCGGCTTGCGCGACTGGGCCTCTCGGACCGAGAGAATCGTTACGTCGGGATCGGTCGGAGCGGCAGGGCGGTCGATGACGTCGGGGCTTGTACCCGGGTTCATTCTGACTTCGTCCATTTCACCGAATGGATTGGGCTGCATCTTGCCCGGCTTCAGATACCAACGGCGGTTGAACACCTCTTCCGGCAATGGGTGCGCGCCGTGACCGACTGCGGCGGGGCGCAGCGCCTGATGCGCGAGCACGATCGACTCCACAATCCCGTCGATGAGCACCTTGCGGTACGCCACGGCGGGCTCCGCGCCGTCCTTGACATTCGAGGCCGGCGCACTGTGCGTGTGCGTTGCTGCAAGAAGTATGTTCTTGGCCGCAATGCCCGTCCGCTCGGCGGCCAGCGCCTTGGCCTCGTCGCCGGCCTCGCGAGCGACGCCCAGATTGTCGACGACGACCATCGCCAGCGTCGTGGTTCCGTCGCTGAGCACCAGTGCTCGGGAATGCAACGGATCATGCACCCCTTCGGCAAAGTTTGCACTGAACCCGCCCGGCATATTCACGGGGAACTCCTGCGGCGAAATATCCACCGCCGCCGCCCCGGCCTGAAGCACCGGGGCCTCTTGTGCCAGGGTGGCAGTGCCGAACACACAGGCTGGTATGGCCACCAAGAGCATAACGACACGGGAGAGGGAACGGTGAACGAGTCGCTGGATGGCTTTCATTGTCGGATTCCTGGGTTGGGGTTTCGGGGCGGGACTTGCCAAAGCCCGGCGAGCATATTCACCCTAGCACAAGGCACCTCGCAGGGCAATAGTGGGAGCTGGGAGCTGGGAGTTGGGAGCTGGGAGCTGGGAGCTGGACAGGGGACAGAGGTGTGGGCACCTTCGGCGGGAGGGATGCACGCGGCGTCCGGCCGCCCGACGATCTCGCCGTACACTAGAATCGGCGTTTGACAACCACCGATCCGTGGTATAGACATAATGGACCGAGCGGCCGCCGAGCCTAGTCAGTCCTTCTGCGGGGCAAGCTGCCGGCTTGTGGAAACCACGACTGCCAAGGCTGCCGGCGTGCCGGGTTTCTCCGGCCAAACCCGGCAGCCACGACCTCGGGATCGACCAACTGCAAGACCCATGACCGACAGTGTTGTCCAACAAAACGTATCAGCATCACCCGCGCCGGCCGGTCGTCCGCACCGGCTCCTCTCACTGGATGCACTCCGCGGGTTCGACATGTTCTGCCTGCTGGTGGCCGACCGGATCGTCCGGGCGCTTCCCGAGGCGTTGCCGGACAGTCCCTGGGTCCAAGCGATCAGGAAACAGTTCTCCCATCCTCCCTGGGAGGGCTTTACCTTCTACGACCTGATCTTCCCTTTGTTTGAGTTCCTCATTGGGGCAGCCGTCTTCCTGGCAGTGACGAAGCGGCTCAAACAGGGGCAAACGAAGGGGCGAGTCTTGCGCCATGCATTGTTCCGCGCGGCAATCATGGTGTTTCTGGGAACCTGGGTGAACGGCAACCTGCTCACGTTCGACCCCTCGAAGTTCCAAATGACCTACAGCGTGCTGCAAATGCTGGCGATTGCCTACCTGGTTTCCGTGTTGTTCGTCCTCTTCACGACGTTGCGGGGGCAACTGATCGGTTTTGCGGCGCTGCTGATCGGGTACTGGGCACTTCAGACGTTTGTCCCCCTGCCTGCGGAACCGCGTACATACGTCGACCGGAGAGGGAACACGGTTGAGGCACCGGCGCACCAGACCGGCGTTTACGTGCGGGGAGGCGTCTTCAGCTACTGGCTCGACGAGCAGGTGCTGGGGCCTGGCGACCGCTGGAAGGTAGGCTGGATCCTGCAATCGATGACGCACGGCTGTTCAGCCCTGCTGGGGATTTTTGCTGCTCGGCTACTTCGTTCGGGAGCGTCCGTTTGGATCACAGTCTTGCGACTGGCGTTTCTCGGGATAGCCTGCCTGGCGGCAGGTTGGACCTGGGACATGCAGTTCCCCGTGATCAAGAATCTCTGGACCAGCAGCTACGTCCTGGTAGCCGGCGGATGGAGCTTCCTGCTACTGGCGCTCTTCTCCGCCCTGGTCGACGGGTGCGGGTTTCGCCGTCTTGTGTTCCCCCTGCTGGTCATTGGAGCCAATTCGATTGTTGCTTACATGATGGTTACCGTATTCCGTCCGGTGGTCCATCAGGCGGCGGAGGTCATGGTGGGGGGCCTGGGACAGTACACAGGCGACTGGCAGGGCGTCGTTCTGGCCGCCACCGGCGGGCTGTTCGCCTGGCTGTTCTTGCTTCTGCTGTATCGGACCAACACCTTGATCCGAATTTGAATACCGGAAGGCCTTCCGGCGGAAAACCTCATCTGCCGGGTCTTGACGGGCATCGAAATGCGTGGCAAACTGGTTAGAGTAGCCGTTTGGAGGTTCGCTGCTGGCGGTCCTTGCGGGTGTGTTTTGTGCATCCGAGGTGGTATTTGGGGCGATTAGCTCAGTTGGTTAGAGCACTAGCTCGACAAGCTAGGGGTCACAGGTTCGAGTCCCGTATCGCCCACTACTTAAGCCCTTG
>JAVEUP010000246.1:0-9837 GCA_034005525.1 Thermoguttaceae bacterium
GATGCCGGCGTCGAGACACGCCTGATGCGGAGCGCCGAAACACCCGTAAGGCGAGACCATGCAATCCACGTCCCGCACGCTCACGCCGCACTCGTAGCTGATGCGCGGCGCCTTGTGGAGGCCCTTCAGCAGGCAATGGACAAAGTTCTCGGTGATGATCTCCACCGCCATGCGCGGATCGACCACCTGCGTGAATCCCTTCAGCGCGTAATCGACCGGGCCGTGCGCCACCGGCTTGTCCAGCGCGCCGGCGATCAGCCTGGAGGCCACCGCCTCGACGCCGCCGACCGGATTCACGCCGCCGTGCCGGAAGTAGTCTGCCAGGGTCTTCGCGTCGATGGTGATGGGCGTGGCGAGTCCCAGCGCGTCGAACTCGAGGTCCTTGACCTGTTCGACCAGTTCCTCCCAGTTCCGGACCTCGCCGGTGGCGACTCCGTCCTTCATCTGGGCAATCAGTTCGAGCGGCGTGTTCAGCTCCACGATTTCGGCATCGAGCCCGAGCGTCGCCCGCGCGGCCGAGACGGCGTTGATGCTCTGATAGTCGGCCTTGTTGACCGCCACCAGGACCTTATTGGCACGAACGGGCTGCAGGAAGATTTCGCCCTTGAGGAACCGGTCGAGTTGGCTTCCTTCCACGTACAAGCTGTTGGGGGGCATCTCGTTCAGATCGGATGCGTTCACGACGTTCGGGTGCAGGATCAGCGTATCGCAGCAGGCGCCCAGCAGCCGGGCGGCGGCGCTGCCGTCGCCGCAATGCCCGCCGATTTCGCAGCCGATCCCCGTCGGGATGATCATGACGACATTCATCGGGCTGCCCTTCCCCTCCTGGCCGGCTTCTCTTGCCCGCCAACGGCCTCTGCGGCTTCTTCGACAGGCAGCACGGCGCCCAGCCGCCGTCTGACGGCGGCATATTGCGGATCGCCCGCCAGATTCGTCCATTCATGGGGGTCGCTGCGGTGGTCGTATAGTTCCTCGGAGCCGTCAGCGTAGCGGATGTAGCGCCAGTGCTGGTCGCGCACGGCGTGATTGCCGCGGCCATGGGTTGTCAAGGCAACGCCGTCCCACGCGGCTTGCGGATCGACCAGCAACGGACGGACCGACGGACCCTCGACGTGCGAGGGAATGGGAAGCCCTGCCAATTCGGCAAGCGTGGGATAGATGCACATGAAGTCCACGGCGGCATCAGTGCGCGTCCCGGGTTGCGTTATGCCCGGAGCGATGAAGGCCAGCGGAGCCCGCGTCGCTCGTTCCCACAGCGCGAACTTCCGCCAATGCTGCTTCTCACCCAGGTGCCAGCCGTGGTCGGACCACAGCACAATGATCAAACGGTCGGCCCGGCCGGACCGGTCGATCGCATCCGCCAGCCGGCCGATCTGGGCGTCGAGGAACTTGTTCGTCGCGAGGTATCCTTGGACGGCGTGCTTCCACTGGTTGTTGGCAACCACCGCGCGATGATCGCCCTCGGGCCGGGCCATCCGCACGCCGGCCGGCGGGACGTCGTCCAGGTCGTCGTCTTTGACCGGCGGCAGTTGGATCGAATCGAGCGGGAACATGTCGAAATACTCGCGCGGCACGTACCAAGGCAGATGGGGTTTGACGAAACCCACGGCCAGAAACAGCGGTTGCTCATGCTTCTGCATCAATTGTTCCGCGGCCCAGGTGACCAGCCGGTAGTCGCCCATCTCCTCATCGGCGACGTCGAGCGGCCCCCAGTCGAAATGCGCCATGTTCAGACCGCTGATCGACTTGACCGGGGGTCGCGGATCGCCGCCCCGGTTGAAGTATTCGTGCCATTCGGTCTGATTGTGGTCCGGGAGTCCGCCGCTGCCGTGGTAGATCTTGCCGCCGCCGAGCACGCGGTAACCTTTTTGCATGAAATACCGGTTCAGCGTCAGCGTGTCCTTCAGTGGAGGGCCGTAGGGGTGGCTGTTCATGAAGATCCCTGTGCTGAACGGCCGCAGGCCGCTCATCAGGGCCGCGCGCGAGGGATTGCACGCCGGCGCCGCGCAATGCGCGTTGGCGAAGAGGGTTCCCCGGGCAACGAGGCGGTCGAGGTTCGGAGTGCTTGCCTGAGGGTGCCCGGCCAGGCACCCCGTCCAGTCGTTCAGATCGTCGATGGCAATAAAGAGCACATCCGGCTTGTCGGCAGCTCGGGCCTCCGACCCGATGACCACCGCGGCCAGCAACCCGCCGGCAGCAAGCTCGATCGCGGCACTGAGGAAAGACGTTTTCATGGGAGGCTCCTTTGAGGATCGGCGGAAGTCGCGTTCGAACGACACATGCCTATCACACCTGCTGACTGTTGTCAAGATCGGCGGTCGATCAACGGCAGATCCTGTGCGGCAAGCTCCGGAACCGTGCGGGTGCGGCTCACTCGACACACCCGGCCGGTGGTCCGGCCATGGCACAGACTCGTTGCGGGTTCACGCGTCGCCCGGCGCGGCCGCTTCGCTTGGGTCCGGGCCGGCAGGCAGATGAATGAAGAACGTGCTTCCCTCGCCGACGGTGCTTCTGACGTCGGCGCGGCCGCCATGGGCCTGGGCAATGTGCTTGACGACCGACAGGCCCAGCCCGGTGCCGCCCAGTTCGCGGCTGCGGGCGCGATCGACGCGGTAAAACCGTTCAAAGATGCGAGGAAGGTGCTCGGCGCCGATGCCGCAACCGTGGTCTTCGACGCGGATGACCAACCACTCGGCGTCGCGTTCTGCAATGAGGCGAACCGTCGCGCCTGCCGGGCTGTACTTCACGGCGTTGTCGACGAGGTTCACCACCGCCTGCTCCAACAAGGCGGCGTTGATTCGGGCGATGAGGTCCGCGTCGCACTGAATGTCCAGGTGAATCTGCTTCTCCTCGGCCTTCAGCCGGCAGGCGTCGGCAGCCGCTTCGAGCACCTGGCGGACGCGGCCCGGTTCAAGGACGATCTCGGCCTTTTCGGTTCCCTGCTCGATGCGGGCGAGCGTCAACAGATCCTCGATGATCGAGTTGAGCCGATCCGCCTGCCGGGCGACGATCCGCAGGAACCGCTCGGCGTCGGCCGGATCGGCTGGCGCGCCGTCCAGCAGCGTCTCGACGAAGCCCTTAATCGCGGTGACCGGTGTGCGCAATTCGTGAGAGACATTCGCCACGAAGTCGCGGCGGACCTTTTCCAACTCCTGCAAGCGGGTGACGTCGTGCAGTACGATGACGGCGCCTACGGGGCGGTCCTCCGCCTCGCGGAGCACGGTTCCCTGAGCGTTAAGCAACCGCTGGCGGCCGTCACGGCCCATGATCGCCAGATCGCCGGAGAGCGACTGGCGGCGGGCCAGCACGTCGGCCGCCAGGCGCTGAAGCTCGACGTTGCGCACGATCTCCTGCAAGGTGCGCCCGGCGACCGTGTCGGCATGGCAGCCGAACAGCCTCGCGGCGGCCTGGTTGAGGCTGATGATCCGCTGCCGGTCGTCGATGGCCACGACGCCCTCGACCATGCTCGATAGAATCGCCTCCCGCTCGTTGCGCTGCCGGAGGGCGTCGTTGATGCGGGCGTCGAGTTGAGCGGCCAACTCGTTCATCGTCTCGGCCACCTCGGCCGCTTCCCAGGAAGTGGGAATGGGGAGTTTGTACCGCAAGTTGCCGCGGGCGAAGTGCTCGGCGCCGCGCCGGATCTCCTCAACCGGCCGTGCCACCCAGCGCGCCACCCAAAGGCTCACCCCAGCGGCCAGCAACGCCACCACCAAGACACCCGCGAGCAGCAGGCGGTGAATGGCCCAAAGCGTCCGTCCCACGTCGACAGAAGCCACGGCCGTTCGCACAATGCCCACGGTGCGCCCGTCGTGCCGGATCCGCACGGCCACATACACCATCTCCTGCAAGAGGGTGCTGCTGAAGCGGCTGGCCATGCCGAAACCGTCGTCCAGGGCCTGGCGGACCTCCTCCCGGCCGGCGTGATTGTCCATCGCCTCGGGGGCTTCCAGCGAATCGGCCACCACCTCGCCGTCGGGCAGGATTACGGTAATGCGGGTATCGACCTTTCCGCCCAAGTCCTTGCAGATGGCGTCAAGCTGAGCATAGTCGCCGGCCGCCAACCGGCTGCGGAACGTTTCCTCGGTCGTGAGGGCGACGTCGTGAAGCGCCGCGACGATCCGTTGCCGGTAGAACTGCTGCATCGCCAAGACGGCGTACAGCCCCACCACGGCCAGTGAAACCAGCGTGATGGCCAAGTAAGTGAAATAGAGCCGCCAAAGCAGCCGCCGCGAGCGCATGATATTATGGCCTATTGGAAAAACGTTGATCTACCCGGCGAAGCGGGAGACTACTGCTTGAAACGGTATCCGACACCGCGAACCGTTTCAAGGTAGGCGCCGGCGCTGCCCAGCTTTTTCCGCAGGCCGGCAATCTGCACGTCGATCGACCGGTCGGTGACGACGTCCTCGCCGCCGTGAATGGCGTCGGCGATTTGGTAGCGGGTAAAGACCCAGCCGGGCCGTCCGGCAAGGAAATGCAGCACGCGGAACTCCGTCGGGGAGAGCGATACCGGCTTGCCGCCCCGAAGTACCTCGTATCGTCCCGGGTGAATCGAAAGATCGCGAATCTTGATCGGCTTCTCGGCCGGCGGCGCCTGGCCGGGAGCCGCCCGGCGCAGCACCGCGCGGATACGGGCCAGGAGCACCCGCGGACTGAACGGCTTGGGCACGTAATCGTCGGCGCCCAATTCCAGCCCGCTGACGACGTCGGCTTCTTCGCCCTTGGCCGTCAGCATGACGACGGATACATGGCGGGTCGCCGGGTCGCCCTTGATGCTGCGGCAAACGTCCAGGCCGCTGATGCCCGGCAGCATCAGGTCGAGGATAACCAGGTCGGGAACCGACGAACGCACCGCCCTGAGCGCCTCCTCACCCGTCGCCACGCAGCGGATCGAGTAGCCCTCCTTGGCCAGGTTGTAGCGGACCAGCTCTTGAATGTCCTTCTCGTCCTCGACAACGAGAATGTCCTGGCCAGCCATGATGTCCTTCCTGCGGGAGTCTCCAAGAAGCCGGCTTCCCTCGAAGAATCCGGGCGGGCGGCTTCCCCACTACTATAGCACGCCCGGCGAACGATGCCCACGGCAGGGCCCTCGTTGTTGTACACAAGTTTGGAGTTATGCAAAGGGCCACGTGCGGGCTTGTCCCGCGGGAGCCGTGGTCATTCGGCTAAGCGGGCACGGTAAAACCGAATATCTCCCCTGCACGCCGCCGCCTTCGGCGGCGGCGTGCAGGGGAGATGGAAAGGAAGCCGGCCGCCGGGTGGGAATTCGGCGGCCGGCCAAGGATCATGCAATCCTCCAAGTCCAAGTTACTTCAAATAGGAGGTCCCAACAACCGGCGGCAGGGGAGCGACTCGCATCGGCTCCTGCTGCATTGCGGCGGCGTCAGCCGGGTGACCGCCGACACCGCAGCAGCCCGCTCCGGCAGCGCATGCGCGCGAGGCAGGGACGCACTTGTAAACCGGAACCTCGCACTCGATTTCTTTTTTCTTCAGCACCTTGCGGCAACGCGCGTGGGTGCATCTGGGCGGGCACTGGGCCTGGGCCTGGGCTCGTACGGCGGCGCATGCATCGCACTTGCCGCACGAAGTGCCGCATGCGGCCGGCTGGGCGCATGCATGGCCGGCGCCGCAGCTACCGCGGCAGCCGCCCAGCAGGCGGGAACCGGGCAAGGCGGGGCAGTGCTCCTCGCACTCCACCACCCAGACGTGCTTCTTCACCTTCTTGATTTCCACCACTACCCGGCAATCCGGCCGGCCGCAGTTGACCGGGCAGGCCACTCCATGACAACCGGGGTCGCAGGCCTCGACGGCGGGCACGCAGGCCGCAGGCGCGACGCAGCAGTCAACCGCTTCGGCCGCTCCGGCGATCGCCAGGGCGAGCACGACCCCAAGCGAGGTAAATAACATCCTCATGCTGGTTTCTCCTTATTCGTTGTGCCGGACGGCACACAGTCTTGCTTCCTTGAACAATATTCGTTCCTCCGGGACCGCGCACCCGCCCTAGAAGTCGAACTGGGCACGCATGGTAACGGCGTTGAACCACGTGTCGTCGCCGCTTCGGTCCGCCTGAATGTAATTGGCCATCAACCTTGAATACGGGGTCAGGTGCCAGTTCACGCCCATCGTATGAACGTTGGCCCGCCGCCCGTCGACCGTGGCGCTCACCAGGTCGATGTAACCGTAACGGTAGGCAAGCTGCCAGGCGCCCTTGCCCATGCGGATACAGCCGTCCTCGTCGCGGACCCGGAAGAAGTTCTCGAACGGCTTGACACGGTCGAAACGACCCTGCGCGCGGTTGTAGGGCCGGTGCTCGCCGGTGAGCCAGTAGCTCGTTTCGACGTACATCGCGTCGAAGTCGGGATCGGCGGTGTTGCGGCGGCTCACCAGGGCCTTCACGTACTCCGACTGGACCGAAAACGGGCCGTAGACCAAGGCCAACTCAACGCCCAGCAGATGCCAATTCACAGCGTCGTCCATGAAGCCCGTGTTGACGATACGGTCACTGAAGCTGTTGTCCGGCCGCTGCCGGAAGCGGAGTCCGTCGCGGTCGACGTCGCGGTAGCCGTAATAGCCGCCGACATGCAGCAGGCCGCGCCCCTCGGTGGCCTCGTCGTACCACGGCAGCCAGGTCCCGCGCATGGTGAGGTTGTTGCCGCCGTCCTGGTTCGTGCTCATCGGTGGAGTGTCGTCTACCTCGCGAAACAACCCGATGGCAAACGTGGCAGTTTCCATCTCGTTGTGTCCGGCTACCTGGACGCCGATATTGCGCGACGGAATGAAGCAGTTCACGATGCTGCGTTCCATCAGGGTCATGTGATTCGAACTGATCAATTCGTCCAGGCTGGCCGGCTCTTTGAAGTGGCCGATTTTGATCGTCTGTACGAGCGGCAAATCGGTCATTTCCAGGAAGACGTCCTTGAAGGCCGTCTGCTGGAGGGTTCCCTCGGTTGCAGCAAAGTCCATTTCCAAACACCAATTGAACACGTCGAACATGTCGCCGCGAGCGCCCAGGCGGGCTCTACGGAACTTCGTGCCGTTCTCGGTATTCTGCGCCCAGTTTCCGGCGTCCAGCGCGCTGCCGCTGAACATGGCTGTATCGAGGTGGGCGCGGCCGAAGACGGTAACCTTCGGCCGGCTGGCCGCCCGCTTCTTGTCCGACTCTTCCTTCTCCTTGATCTTCTTCAGCGCGCTCTCCAGATCGGCCACGCGATCGGCCAGGGCCTGGTCATCGGCTGTGAAGGAGTTGGAAACCGGGTAGTAGCCCGGGTTGGTCACATGGTAAACCGGCGCGGGTTCTACCATGTCGGCAGCCACGTGGTAGCCCGTATCAACCGGCAGCGCCGGCTGCTGGGCGGGCGCGGCGGCTGCCAGGCCGCACACGACCGCCAGGGCCAGCACGCGGGCCGGCCAGGCATGAATACATCCGTGCATCAGACTCGCTCCTTGAAAACAGAATGGTTTGCGTGGACCTCTCAACGGCGGGTTGCTCGCATCCCTTTTCCTCGCTGGCCCGGCAAGACGCGGGTAGTCGTCCGTGGCCGGGTCCCCATCGCCACAAACCGGAGACGGCAGTCCACCACGTGCCGCCCCGATCTGCAAGCTCGCTTCCTGTCGTGGCATCGGCAGAACCGTTCCGACCGACACCTTTGTTCGTAGCATCGGGCGGCGGGCGCAGAAACTGTGTTAGGGCCAAGAGAACACGCAAGAAACGAACGACCAACAAACTCGCCGCCCTACACGTTCGCTGCAATCGGCAATGTTCGGCGGGAGAATACCAAGAGCCTGCCCGACCGGCAGAGATTGCCCAACCGGCTAAGCCACCTCAAGCGAACAGCCATCCGGCCGCACGGGGCATTGGTTCAGGCGGTAGACCTTGCCGGTTGCCACATAAGAGTCCTCTTCCTGTCAGGATTGTGTTAGATGGTTTCGAGAATGGGGGAGTTCTGGTCTCTTCCGTTTCCAGGTGCAGACAGCCTTTGTTTCAGGGACGGCACAGCGGCGCGTGCCTACTAAATTGCCGCGGCCTGCACCTGAAAACAGAAGATTCAAGCTCCGTATGCTTTGCAGCTAACACAAAACTAACACGTTGCTTATTCTCGGCTGACAATGGTTTCCTAAGCTGACGTGACCAATGACGTCAAAGCATGCAACCGCGCTGGCAGGAAGGCGCGAACCAGGCAGGAAGGCCATGACCCCACGCAGAAATCCCAGAGGCGGCCCGCAACGCCGCTATTACGTTCCATTTGCCCTGGCATTCGCCGTGGCGTGCCTGCTTGTTGCGCTGCAGGCAGGGTGTAGCTGCAGTTGCAGTTCGGGAACGAATCGAGACTTTGGTCGGCGCGCCTCGCAAGCAGAAATCGAAGAAGTGAAAAAACGCCGCGAGGAGCGCGCCGCGCAGGAAGCCAGGGAGGCGGCGAAAGCAACGGCGAAAGCCGAGGCCGAAAAGAAGAAGAAGGAAGAGGAACACCGCAGACGCGTCGAGGCTGAAAAACGAAAGCGCGAAGAGCAACAGCGGCAGTGGCAGGCGAAGGCGCAGGAGCAGAAGCAGGCCGAGCCGGAAGAACCCCCGTTTCCCGAGAACCCGGCGGAGTGGAACAAGGACGACTTCCCCAAGGCCCGCGCCGCCGGCGAGCCCCGGCTGGTCGAGGCGGTGGAGCACCTGGGCCGGACATTCCCGACAAGCGAGCCGGCGGTCGCCACCTTGGTGGAACTGCTGAAGCCGGTTGGAGCGGCCGGCAAGCCGGCCGGCCAGCCGCTGATCGAAGCGATCGTCGTCGCATTGGGCCGGAACGAAACCCGGCAAGCCACGCAAGCGCTGCGCAACCTGGTGGACGGCAATCTCGAAGCCGAACTGCCCTCGATTGCCCGATCCACGGCGATGCGCGTCCTGGCTGACCGGGACGCCAGCCTGTTCGACGATCTGCTGCTGGCCGCCTTGCGCTCGGCCGACGGCGACCAGCAGTCGGCTGCCGCCACGCGCAGCGCGTACGACTGGGAGGCCGACCTGCTCCGGCTGATCGAAGACCGGGCCGGGCCGGCGCTGCGGTTGCGAGTGGCTCGCCATGCGCTTGAGCCGACGACCTCCGCCCGGCAACGCGGCAGACTGCTCGAACTGCTTACCCGCCCGGCGCCGGCGAATCTCTCGGCCCAGGTGATCCTGCTTGCCAGCCCGGCGACCGACTCCGCCGCAAAGGCGGTGCTCGCCCGGCAGTTGGCCATGGTTTCCTCCTGCGCCTTGCAGCGTTTGCAGGGAATGCCGGCGAGTGTGACGCCTGCGTTTTCCGCCGCGGCGCGTCCGGCGGGTGGACGTACCGCCACCTACGGCATCACGTCGTACGGCAGCCCGTCGGCAGCCAAGCCGACCACGGCAGCGGGTGGCACGATGGGCATCTACGACGATCCCAATCTGCTGCGATATGCGCCGGCGGCATTGTGGAACGAGCAGTCTGCAAAGCTTGTGGTCCGGTCGCTGTTCCAACTCGAAACACTCGACCGGTCGCCACATCACTTGCAGTTGGCGGCCACCATCCCAATTCGGCGAGTGCGGGAGGAATGGCTTGCGGGCCTACGACGCAACTGGCGGGACGGTCCCGGCGGGCTTCGCAAGGCCGGCGTGCCCGGCCAGGTCGTCTTCGATCCCGTGTTGCCCGTCCTGCTGAAGACCTTGCCCTACGCCACGCCGGAAGCCAAGGACTGGCGTCGCCAGTTGCTCGCCGCGTCGAAAGGCAACTTGCAGCCGCCCCGGCAGCAGCGATTTTTTGGGGGCGATTGATTGGACCTTGAGGGGCGGTGGTCAGCGGAAGCGGAAGTCGAGCTTAAAGCCGTAGAGCCAAGGGA
>JAVEUP010000247.1:0-9828 GCA_034005525.1 Thermoguttaceae bacterium
GCGAACGGCTTCCGGTAGTGCGCATCTTTGAACCGGCGGCTCTTGCCGGCGGCTGGCAATATGACGGCGAACTTCGGCATGGCAGAATGTTCCAGGTGGTGATGGTACAGGAACGGGAACCTGCGAGGGTCACGATGCCGCCATGTTGGAGTTCACGCTTTAGCGTGCGGGTAATCACGCATAATCTGGCCCGCACGCTAAAGCGTGAACTCCAACATGGCTGGTCGCAAGTTCAACTGTAAGTCCGTTCTTACCCCCGGGTGGTGATGATCACTGTGTCCCGTCTTGTGCGGCTTCGGCTGGCGGGCTCTCTCGCAGCCACTGCCGATAAAGCTGTTCAACCTGCTCGGCCTCGAGGTGCCCGTCGCCAACGGCCGCGGCGTAGCGCAGGCGGAGCGTTTGCCCCGGCTCGATTGCCAGCGGTTCCTTCCACAGGTTCATGGTGGCAGAAAGGTAGGCGAACGGGGCCGTCATAGTGAACATGCGGGCCGGCTGGCGGGGGTTGTCGGGATGGTCGAACAGTACGGCGGTAACCGGCTTTCCGTCGACGGCCGCCGAGTAGGCCGCCCAGCGGGCCTCGACCAGCCGTTCGCTGCCACGCACCGATTCGCCCTCCTTGCCCGCCGCGTTGAACATGCGCCCGTCGCGGTCCATCGCCTCGACAAACCGCATTCCCAGCCCATAGTAGTGCGAACCGCCCAAAACCCGCTTCTGGTCGGCAGGGTTCGTCAGCCGAGCTTCCCAGGTGAGCAACGTGGCCGGCAGTGCGTCGGCCTGGAGCACCTCGATGGTCCGCAATTCGACCAGCAGCGGCTCGTCCGACTGCGGCGCGAGCCACCGAACCGACTCGACCAGGACCGCACGGCCGCGGCCATCGCGGGTTTCGGCCCGCTGGGTCTCGAAACCCGCATGCTGCTGGCGCCCCGCGCCCGCTCTTTCCTCCCAGAAACTGATCCCGTCAACGCTCACGCCGAACATCAACGCATGATGATGCAGGTGGTCCTCCGGTGCGTCGCGCAGCAGGTTGATTCCGCCGGGCGTGCAAAGCTCTTGCACGTACGGCTTGGCGGGCACGTCGCCGAAGCGGTACACCAGCACCGGCCGCCCCTCGGCGGCGACGCTCACGGCCTGAGGGTCCGACCTGACTTCGAGCTGCTGGCCGGTTGCGGGAGCGGTCAACAGGTTGACGGCCATCAACGCCGCGGGCAATAGGTGGAATGCTACGGTGCTCTTCTGGACGAAGCCGGCTTGTCTCATGCTGATTCTCCCAAGGCTGAACTGGCTGGCGCGGGCCACCCGGAGGGCAACGCGGGGGTTGGTTGCCGCCGTTCCGGGGTGCTCCAATCCGCCGAGGCGGTGGGTGCGAGCCCGTCTTACCAGGGAAACCATTCTACCCAAATCCTCGTTTCGCCGCTATGCGGTTCCGGCGGGTTGCAATTCCCGGCGTGGATGGTCTAATGGCCGCTAACGTCGGGGGCCGTCCCCGGCAGGGCCGCCGAGGCGTTCTCGGCAACGGGTGGCCGGATCGTGCCGCGTTCCGGAGTTTCTCAGATCGAGGAGGAGTCGAATGGGTTGGGCGCTTGATCATCCATGGCTTTTTTTCCAACTTAGCACGATGATGTTTTTGCAGTTCGCCATCTGGGGCGCCTGGGCCCCGGTCCTGGCGGCACGGTTGCTGGGCCCGCTGGGGTTTTCGGGGAAGCACACCGGCTGGGTCTACTCCACCCTGCCGCTGGCCTGCATCTTCACGCCGCTGGTGGCCGGCCCGCTGGCCGACCGTTACATTGCAGGCAACATCCTCATCGGCATTGCCCACCTGATTGGCGCCGTGCTCATGTTCGTGGCCGTTCGCCAGACGAAGTTTTGGCCGCTCTTCTGGAGCATGCTCGGCTTCTCGGCCTGCTATGGAGCTACGCTGCCGCTGGTGAACTCGGTCATGTTTGCCCAACTGAGGCAGACATTCGAGACACAGGAAGCAGTGGACTCGGCGTCTACGGGTGTTTTCCTTTGGGCACCGATAGCATGGGCCATCTCTGGCTACATTCTAACGGGGTGGCGCCAGTTGGTGGGCGAGAATGACGGCCGCGACTGCATGTATCTGGCCGCCATCATGGCCGCCATCATGGGTGTCGCCTGCTTCTTCGTCGTGCCCTACACTCCGCCCGCCGTCGTGGATGCGCCGATCTTGCAGGCGTTCCTCCAGGGATTCACCATGCTGGGCGACCTGAATTTCTTCGCCTTCCTGGCAATCTCGGTTGTGGTGGCCGGACTCATGCAGTTCTACTTCCTGGGGTCGGCCCCGTTCATGCAAGGCATGGGAGTGTCCAGTAAGTACGTGCCGGGAGCGATGGCGCTGGCCCAGGTGGCACAGGCCGTGGCAACCGTATTTCTGCTGAGTTTTCTGCTCGGCGAGATCGGGTATCGGGCAACCCTGGTCGTCGGAGCCTTTGCTTGGTTGCTTCTCTACCAGGCCTACATTCTCGGTAAGCCGCGAACATTGATCATCGTCGCCCAGCCTTTACACGGTGTGGCATACGTGCTGTTCATCATCGCGGGCCAGATCTATGGCAATGCCCTGGCCCCGGAAGGCATGGTCGCATCGGTGCAAGCGCTGGTCTTCGCTGCCACGACCGGCTTGGGGTTGTTCCTCTTCACCCTGATTGCAGGCGCGGTGATGGATCGTTTTTCGGAAGACGGGAAGTTCCAGTGGGCAGGCATATGGACCGTCGCCGCCGTCCTCATGGCCAATGGCGTCCTGGCCCTGATCCTCTGGATCGTTGCCATCAGCGATTCGCTTGGGGGCGGGTAAGCCAAGAAGAGCATGCGGCGAGCCGGAGCCCGGCCGCTCCGGCTCGCCGTTTCGGTTGCCGGGCGCATGGCGGACGATCGGCGTGGAAATCGGGGCAGAAACGGAGGCCGCACGGCCCCCGCTCGCCTTTCGGTTTGCAGCGATTGGATGAACCCGGATGCTAACGCGCCCGGAACCACCCGCCCTACGTCGGATATTCCTGGTTCGTCACCAAGCCAGGCAAAGGGTATGGATACTGCCCGTCCTTGAACTGGACGGGGGCGGGCGAGTCCATGGTGAAATGGGGCACGTCGGGCGCGAACTCGTGCTCGCAGTTGAGGATCTCGTCGTACGTGACGATCCGGCCGGTGTGCGCCGACATGCGGCCCATCGACGCAACGACGCTCGCCCGGGCGCCGCGCTCGGTTTCGTTCATCGGCTTGTCCTCGCGAATCGCTTCAACCAGGTCCTCCCACTCCATCTGGTAGGGATTCGGCTCCGGCTGCGGGAATGCCCAAATCTGCTTCTCTGCCGAGTAGTTCTGGTCCGAGAACGTGCGCACTCGGCCCGGAGTGTGCGCCGAGGTCGACACGATGGCCGTTCCCTTCGCGCCATGGACGTAGCTGGCAAACTCGTTGTGGCAGCCGGGCATCTGCCGGCCGTAGTAGAACAGCTTGGTACCGTCCGGGTAGGTGTACTCGATGGAGTAGGTGTCGAAGTTCTGGTCGACGTTGTTGCCGCGATAATGCCGCCCGCCCAGCGCGTGGGCCGCAATGGGCCAGTCGTCTTTCATCCAGGACAGTTCGTCGATCTGGTGGATGTAGTAGTCGCTGTACACGCCGCCGGAGGCCCAAAGGAAGCTGTGGAAGCGCCGGATCTGGTACAGCAACTCGTTCTCGTCTTCCGGCGGCGGCCCGCAGAAACCCCCGCCGGCGCTCATGCGGTAGCCGCGCATCGCGATAATCTCGCCGATCTCGCCGGCGCGAATCCGGTCGTACAACTCCCGCCGGCCGCGGCAGTGGCGAATCATCAGGCCGACGCCCACCTTGAGGTTCTTCTCGTCGGCCTGCGCAGCCAACTCGTACATCCGGACCGTCGTGGGACCGTCGACCGTGACCGGCTTCTCCATGAAGGTGTGCAGCCCCTTTTCGATGGCATACGCCAGGTGGACGTGGCGGAACGCGGGGGGCGTGGCCGAGATGATCACGTCGCCGGGCTTCAGGCAGTCCATGGCCTTCCGGTAGCCGTCGAAACCGCAAAAACGGCGGTCCTCGGGCACGTCGACCTTGTCGGCAAACTGTTTGCTCAGCCGCTCATAGCTGCTCCGGAGCCGGTCCTCGAAAACATCAGCCATTGCGACCAGCTTCATTGGGCCCAGCTTGACCGAAAGCGCGTTGGCCGCAGCGCCGGTCCCGCGCCCGCCGCAGCCGATCAGGGCTACTTGGATCGTGTTGTTCTCGGCCGCGTGAACGTGCGGCACCGCGCCGGCCGCCACGGCAGTGGCCGCCGCCACCCGGCTGGTCTGCTTGAGGAAATCGCGGCGCGAGGGATGGTTCCGTGTGCTGTCACTCATCGAAGTTCTCCTTAAGATGTCTGTCCCGTCGTTCGAAAAAGGCGAGGTGTTCCGTTCGGGGATGGCGGCACGATGCCGGCCCGTTCGCCGACTTCCCCGATTAGTGGGATGCAGGAACAAGCTTGTGGCGGCCAGTAGGCGGGGCTGCTAGAGTTCACGCTTCAGCGTGCAGAATTCGGCCCATGCTTCACTCGCACGCTGAAGCGTGAACTCCAACTACAAGCCCGTTCCTGCACCGCGATTATAGTTGGTCACCGGCACCAAATACAAGCTGCTTGCATCGGTGCTTTCGGGACGCCATAATTCATCTGGAACGTGTTCACACCCGGAGAATCCTGACATGATCGGCCGTCTGTTTTCCCATCTTCCGATTGTTTTTGCCTTGACCGTTCACCTTGCCGCCGCACCGCCGGTCCAGCCGAACATGCGGATTGTCGATCTGGATATCGGCCAATCACAGGAGGTCGAACTGGCCGACGGGAATCGGGTAACCGTCAAGCTGCTGGACCTGAGCGAGACCCGGGACCCGATCCGCGAGGCGGTTCGCGAAGCGAGGGTTGAAGTTGAGGTGGACGGCCGGCGCGTGTGGCTGAAGTCGGGGAATTACGAACTGCCCACGACGGTTGGCAAGGTACGCATCGACTGCCCGATCACCAAGGGTTACCTGTCGAACTCCCACCGGAATGCCTGGGCGCTGGAAAGCGATGCGCGGCTGCGGCTGTGGCCGGCCGACGGGCCGCTGTCGGCCGTTCCGATGCTCTACCCGGTCCGGCAGCGGTGGTTCGCCAGTTCCACGCAGATGGCAAACGAGCCGGTGTTCGTCGACGCAGGCGAGCGGCCGAAGAACCGGAACATCTACTATCACGACGGGCTCGACTTCGGCGGCTGCGAGGGGCTCGTCGAGGTGGTGGCGGCGACCGACGGTTTGGTGGTCGCTGTCGGAATCGAACGGCTTGCCGACGACGAGGGTCCTGGACAACCGCGCTACGACGTCGTCTATGTGCGCGACTGCCAGGGGTGGTATTACCGCTACAGCCATCTGTATTCGATCGACGAAGCGCTCCGGCCGGGCGAAACGGTCAAGGCCGGACAGCGGCTGGGGCTGCTAGGCAAGGAAGGCGGCAGCGGCGGCTGGGCGCATCTGCATTTTGGCATCTCTTCGCGAATGCCCAACGGCCAGTGGGGCTCGCAGGACGCCTATGCCTTGGCATGGGAAGCCTACTTGAAGCAGTATCAACCCAAGTTGATCGCCGTCGCGCGGCCGCACCACGTCGCTCGGGTCGGCGACAAGGTAACCCTCGACGCCCGCCGCTCCTGGAGTGCCGCCGGCCCCATTGCCCGCTACGAGTGGACCTTCACCGACGGCACAACGGCCGAGGGCGTCCAGGTGCAACGGGCCTATACGAAGCCAGGCTATTATAGCGAGATACTCAAGGTAACCGACGCTGCGGGAGAAGTAGGCTACGATTTCGCGATCGTTCACGTCCACGATCTTGCGCAACTCGACCGGTTCCCGCCTACGATCCATGTGACGTACGCGCCTACGTTCGACCTGAAGCCAAACGACGAGATCACCTTCAAGGTCCGCACGTTTGCAACGACCGACGGCGAGGAAACCTGGGATTTCGGCGACGGCAGCCCCAAGGTCACCACGCGATCGGACGGCAATGTCGAGAAGCTGGCCAAGGACGGCTATGCCGTCACGACCCACCGGTTCGCCCGGCCCGGCCAATACGTCGTCCGCGCCGAACGGACCGACCAGTTCGGACACCGCGCCGTCGGACACGTGCTTGTTGTGATTGGCGATCCACCGTAGTGCGGGTTACTCGCCGCGGCTGGTGTCGGAAAGCTGGCTCAACGTGAGATCCAGCGTCCAGATCGACTTGTTGTCGATATTGACGATCTCGAAGCGAAGCCTCGGATCCTCCGCCAGCGTGTCGAAATGCAGCAGTGCGAACGAGTTCTTCTCGTTGTAGCCGAACAGCAGGCCCGGCGTCTTCACCAGCGGGTGCGTGTGGTAGTTGGTCAAGCCTGCGCTTAGAAAGTCGTAAAGATCGTACCCCTTCTCCCGCGTAATGCGGCGGGCGTCGGAGCGGTGGCGGTCGCCCGAGAGCAGCGCCACGCCGGAAATGCGGTGTTCGTGGAGAAACTCGTAGACGGCGCGACGCTCTTCGACGAAGCCGTCCCACGTATCGAGGCCACCTCTGCCATCCTTGGTCCCCGGCGCCCACGGGACGGGTGATGCGAGAATCTTGAACGTACCCCGCGAGTTCTTGAGTGTTTCCTTCAGCCAGGCCAGTTGCACGGGCCCGAGCATGGACGGGTTCTCCACGTCCTTGCCCTGGCGGCCGGCTGCCTCGCGATAGTACCGGCCGTCGAGCATGATGAAGTGGACGTCGCCAAGGTAAAAGTCGAACCAGCAGCCGGGTTGTTCGTCACCGCCGCCGTAAGCCGGGTTGTTCCAGTTCTCTGTGAACACGTTCCACACGCGCCGCTTCCAGGACGGATGCTCGATCTCCGGCCCGCCGTAACAATCGTCGTCGCCGAAATCGTGGTCGTCCCAAATCGCGTACACGCCGCGCCCTGCGATCAGCCGGCGCCACTCGGGGCGGCTGTGCCGGCGGTAGTAGCAGTAGTGCTGCGTCACCACGTGTTCCGGGTCGTCGATGTAAACGTTGTCGCCCAGCAGCAGCAGCGCCAGGGGGTCGCGCTGTTGGATGGCCGTCCACATGCGTTCGTGTTCCACCACGTAGCCGGCGCAGGCGCCGTAAGCCACCGTGTACCGGCCCGGCGTCCCCTGCTCGGGATAGGTGCGGAACAAAGCCCCATCGACCGGCACACTCTTCCCGTCGATCCGAAGCTGGTACGTGTAGATCGTATCGCGCGCCAGCCCCTCGACGCGGATTACGCTGGTGTAGTCGCGGTCGGCGAGGGTTCTTCCCTTGGCGGAACGGACGGCTCCGGACGAACCTTCCGGAACGACTTCAACCTGCACCTCGGACTCCCGGGCGGTCCGCACCCAAAACGAAGCGGCCGTCGCCGTCACGTGCCCGAGCATCGGCCCGTGGATCAGCATGCGGGTTTCCCGCGCCGCCCATGCTTGAAACGCCTCCGACTCGTGCAGCGGGGCCAGCGCGCACCGCGGGCCGGCCAGCAGCCGCTCGAACGGCAGTCCTGCCTCGACCGCTCGCCGGGCATGCTTCAGCGCCTCGTCGGCGTCCCCTTGGCTGCCGGCCAGCATAGCCATGACAAAGTCGTTTTCCGGCGCCACGAGCCGCGCATACTCATCGCCCTTCCGTTCCACGGTTTCACCTGCCCGCGCATAGGCCCCCCGCAGGCCCGACCACACCGAACCCGGCTTCTCCGCAACCCCATCCAAACGTTCCGCGGCCTTCCCATACTGTCCCCGCGCCATCTCCCGCACCGCATTCCGATGCGCATCATGCTGTCCATACACCAAACCTGCCACCAAAACCAACACTGGGGTCAGAGCGCACTTAGTCATTAGCGGAGTTCCTCCCAAAGCTATTCTGTGACTGTTTTCAGTTCGTCGGAACCCGTCTCGACGCGTTTCAGGGCGTTATGCACGCCGCCGTGGCTGCCGAATCCGAGTGCCGCGGCGACGGCGGCGGCTGGGTGGCCGAACCGGCGCCGCGCCAAATAGGCAGCCACTGCCCGGCTGGCATCGTCTACTCGCCGTCCAGGCTGCCATTCGCCGAGGTCATGCCCGAAATGGGCGGCGACCGTTTCAGCAATCTGCTGAAGTGGGGGACGCGATCGCAAGGGGGCCAGTTGCGGCAATGCCTTGTCGTCGGGCCGGTCGCGCAGAAGGCGGCGCATCTTCGCGATGAACCGTTCCGAGCCAACCAGCAACCCGCCAAACGCACCCGCGAAGGGCGACGGCACCGGCTCGGCGACACCGGCCCGCACGAAGCGAGCATACTCTCGGCGTGCAAGGGTGGTCTTCCGACCGAAATCGGCCAGCACGCGAGAGTAGGTTACCCACGGCAGGACACCGGCCGCCCGAACATAGCCCGAGTAGCTGCTCCAACGGTAGTCGGCCGGACGTACCACGATCTTCGCGCGAACCGGGTTCAGGTGGATATACCGGCTCACTTCCAGGAAGTATCCGGTCTGCTCAATCAGATGGCCTTTGAAACGGCCCTGGAACAAGTGGCCGACTCGATCATGCCGGCGGTTGAAATAGCTCGTGTAGCTTCCATTGAAATAATGCATGCCGGCCGAAAGGTTCGCCTCCGGCGTTTCGAGGAACAGATGGTCGTGGTTGTCCATCAGAACGTACGCGTATAGCAAGACCGAGTCGGCCTCGAGGCTGTCGCAAAGCTGGCGAAGGAAGCGATGCCGATCGGCGTCCTCGAAGAAGATCGTGCCACGCCCGTTCCCTCTCGCGGTCACGTGATACACGGCATTCGGATAGTTCACTCGCGGCAATCGTGGCATGTCACCACTCTATCACATCGACCCGATCCTGTAAAGTTAACATCTAAAGCCTGACCTTGCGCCACGAAAGCGTGGGAAAGGAGGACGACGAACATGACGTGAGTTTGAAACCTTTCATCGGAACCCTGCGGGTACTCAAGCCCGTCCGGTAGAGCCGAGCCGGCAACCGGAAGCGAGTCTTGCGTGGTTGGTGGGGTAACCCACCCTGCGAAGCGTAGACAGCCAGTGCTGAAGCTGTGTGATTGAGCCTCGAAAGTTACTTTATCGCGGGAGCCTTCGTCGTGGTCAGCGCGGGGGCCGCGTTGGCGTGTCGACATGGCCAGACACGTCGATCCTGCCGGGGTCGGAGAGCAGGGCAAAGGCACAATGGGGGTTCCCCATGAACGTGGGAGATCCTGTCGTTTCCACGGAAGCCATCCCGGCAGGGGCTACCGGGTGACCAACCCCAGGCCCGCCGCCGCAGCGCTTGGCGACGGTGGGAGCAAACATACGAGCGCTCCCGTGGTACCGCCAAGCGAAGGAAGACGAAGTGCGGCGGGAGGGGCGGCAGGAAGTCGTAGTGCCCTGATAGTACCGAGGAAGCCGGGGAACCCGCCCGCGGGAACCCGGTGGAGGGAAGCGGGGTGCCAAGGGACAACACTGTTGGAGGGAAACATGCCGGAGACATTGAACTCTGAAAGCGTGTCAACGCGACAACAACGGATAGCAGCGCTGGCGAGACAGTCGCCGCAGATGGCATTCACGTCGCTGAACCACTACCTCGACCTTGCGTGGCTGCGTGAGGCGTTCCGGCGCACGCGTAAAGACGGAGCACCGGGCGTGGACGGGCAAACCTGGTTCGACTATGCGGAGAATCTGGAGGAGAACCTCCAGTCGCTGCTGGACCGGGCGAAGACCGGCACGTACTGGGCGCCGCCGGTGCGCAGGAAGCATATTCCGAAAGGAACGGGCAATGAAACTCGTCCGATCGGGATTCCGACGCTGGAGGACAAGGTTCTCCAGCGAG